>JAADDT010000116.1 GCA_013153765.1 Aquificota bacterium | reverse complement strand
CCGTACCGGCGTGCCACGTCTTCGCCTATCTCTTTTAGAACCTGAAAGTCCTTTTTAGGGCTCATCATAAGGACTGTGGTAAAGCTGTCAAAACCGTTTTCCCTGCAAAATCTGGCGGTTTCTTCAAGCCTGAGGTCGTGGCAGACGGAACACCTTTTTCCCCTTTCCGGCTCGTTTTCCAGTCCTTTTACCGCTTCCAGCCATAGCTCCGGCTGGTACGGTGCAGGGTGGCATTTTATACCAAGCTGTCTGCATACCCTTTCCGTCTCAAGCCACCGGAGGATATACTCCCCTTCCGGATGTATGTTAGGGTCGTAAAAGTATCCCTCAATGTGGGCGTCGGGAAAGTCCTGCTTCAGTTTCCTTAAGGAATAGACGGCATCAACACCGCAACATATGTGAACCAGAAGTTTTTTCATTAAAGAACCTCCTCAAGCAGGTCTGTAATCAGCTGGGACACGGTTTTTCCCTCCTGCTCAGCCCTTTCCTCCAGTCTGGCTTTAAGGTGGGAGGGAACGGACAGGGATAATATAACCTTTTTCCCTTCCGATTTCAGCCCCCTTTTCCGTCTCGGCGATGCAGTCCACCGCAGGTTGTCCACAGAGTTGTTTGTTCTGTCCCCGTCCAGATGTTTAACGTACCGGTAGCCCTTTTCGTTAGGTAAAAAGTGCTGTGCCACAAGCCTGTGGACGTAAAACACCTTCCTTTTTCCCCCGTTGCTCAATTGGACAACCTGATAGCCCTTTTTTGTGGTAAAGGTTTTAAGGCGGAACTGTTTATAGCTCTCCGGCAGAAGACCTTTATCAAAGCCCCTGTAAACAAAGCCCTTATCACTTACGGCGTAGGAAGGAAAGCCCTCCACCTGTTTTAAAGTCTCATCTCCAAACCGGACTGTTTTTCCCATTTTACATATCCCTTAATATTTCACATTGCATTATGAAATATAATAGACATTATATTTGACAAAGTCAAAAAATAGGTGGAAAATTGTGTGCAGGCAGGGAAAGGGATAGGATTTTTCCTTTTAAAAGGGAGATTTTTTCAGGGAAAAACCTTTGTGTAGAAAAGTCGTGTTTTTCCAAATACTTACAGGCAAGACTGTTTTTTGACTTTGTTTAGCCGAAAATAAACAAAAAGTAGTATTATATTAGTTGCTATGATCAGGTTATTTGTAAGAAGGGATCAAACCATAAAGGTTGTTAATATAGAAGACCTTTCACAGAAGTGGAAAAGACCTCAGGAAGTTCTGTGGATTGATATTATCTCCCCCAGTGAGGAGGAACTCCAGTGGGTCTCAAGGGAGTTTGAGGTAGAGTTCCCTTCCAAACAGGAGATGCACGAGATAGAGATAAGCTCCCGTTATTTTGAGGACGAGGAGACTATAACCATAAACGCCTATTTCCTGATAACCTCCGAAGGTGAAACGCCTTACAACGAAACCGTAACGTTCATACTGAAGAAACACCACCTTATTACGGTCAGGTACAAGGAACTTGATACATTTAAGGAACTTGTTAAAAAGCTTATGATGAACCCCAGTGCCTATCTGGACGGCTATTACATATTTGCCGGTCTGCTTGAACTGAGGATAGGGACGGACGCAGACACTTTAGAGACGATAACGAGGGAAATATCAAAGCTGGGAAAGATAGTTTTTACTGGTATAGACATTACGGAGGAGATACTGGAGTCCATTTCCTTTTACGAGGAGATGAATATGACTATCAGGGAAAACTTGATAGATAAGCAGAGAATACTGTCCTCCCTGCTCAAGTCTTACAAAATCCCCCGTGAGGTAAGGGAGGAGTTGAGGATAATGATAAAAGACGTAAACTCCCTAATAGAGTACACAACCTTTAACTTTCAAAGGCTTGACTACCTGCAAAACACCTTTTTAGGTCTGCTGAACATACAGCAGAACCAGGTTATAAAAATATTTACCATAATGTCCGTAATATTCCTTCCGCCCACGCTTATAGCCAGTATTTACGGTATGAACTTTGAGTTTATGCCTGAACTACACTGGAAATACGGCTATCCCTTTGCACTCCTGCTTATGGTAATATCCGCCCTCATTCCCCTTTACATATTCAAGAAAAAAGGCTGGTTATAAAAAAATTTTTGTTGTATCTTAATAGATAACTCTATCCGTAAGGGGCTGGATATGGCTGAAGCTACCGGACAGGCTGGAAAAGTGGCTGGAGATGTGGTTGAAAAGGAAAAGACTGAGGCTAAAAAAAGGTCTATTTCGGAGTATTACACGTATGAGGACTTTCTCCTAAACAGGAAAGTAACCATACTTTACGGTATCACCTTCTTTTTTATTTTCCTTTCTGCCGTCGTTTCGGAAATACTGTCTCTGGTTTTTAATGAAGGTCTTTTAAGTCCTGTACAGGTAGTATTCCACACCTGTGCTTTTATCGGCTACACCACCACCTTTTATTACGTTTATAAAAAGCAGGACTACATAGAAAAGAAAAATACTGAGATTTTCAAAAAACAGGAAGAGATTGACAGAAAAGAACTTGAAAGGTTCAGCTAAAAAAACCGTCTGTTTTTAAAAACCTTTAAAACCGTTTATCCAAGCGTTTTTCCGCCGTTTTTTCCCAAAACTTGCATTCTTTCCGTTTATGTGATATTAATTCCTATGAGGATTAATAATTTAAGGTTTGAATTAATAAGAAATTCCGGTTAGTCGTTGTTAACTGAATAGGAAAAGCATAAACTTAATTATGGAAGGAGAGTTTTAATAATAAATTGGAGGATTTAGCTATGGCAAAGGTAGTAGTTGTGGGGGCAGGTTTTGCCGGCCATTATGCTTCATTGGTTCTTGCAGACGCCCTTTTAGGAAAGGGCAACCATGAACTTACAGTAATATCCAGAGTACCAAAGTTCACTTACATCCCATCGCTGGTCTGGGTCGGTGTTGGAAGGATGAAGGCGGAGGAAACACAGTTTGAGCTCAAGCCCGTTTACGACAAGTTAGGGGCAAAGTTCGTCCACGGCGTTGCTAAGGAAGTCCATCCTGACGATCAGTACGTAGTTGTAGAGCTTCCAAACGGCAGTACACAACAGGTGAATTACGACTACCTGCTGATTGCCACAGGTCCGTACCTGAACTTTGAGGCTACTCCGGGACTTGGACCGGACGAAGGCTACACCCAGTCCATATGTACACCACCACACGCCACCAAAGCGGCGGCCGCTTATCTGGAGCTGGTAAGCAGAATGGAAAAGGGAGACAAGGTTAAGATAGTGGTTGGAACAGGACATGGAACAGCTACCTGTCAGGGAGCGGCGTTTGAGTACATCTCAAACCTGCATAACGACCTTGTTGACAGGGGCTTAAGGGACAGGGCAGAACTGCTGTGGCTCTCAAACGAACCTAATCTGGGAGACTTCGGTATAGACGGTCTGGAATTCAGGTACAAAAACCAGATATTTACAGCTTCGGAAGTGGTAGAGTTCCTGTTTGAAAAGTACGGTATCAAATGGCAGGTTGAAAGCCACGTTAAACAGGTTGACGAGAACAGGATATACACCATAAACATTAACGGTGAGGAAAATGAGATAGAGTACGACTTTGCAATGCTCATTCCCCAGTTCAAAGCCCAGCCTATAAAGTGGTTTGACAAGGAAGGCAACGACATTACGGAGAAAATGACCAATCCGGCAGGATTTGTTAAGGTTGATGCGGTTTACGGAAAGCCTTACGACGAGCTTGACGGTCCTGACTGGCCCAGAACATACCAAAACCCTATCTACAAGAACATATTTGCGGCAGGTATAGCATTTGCTCCTCCGGGACCGCTTTCAAGACCAAGACAGGCTCCGGACGGCACACCTATCGCTCCCGCACCACCAAGGACAGGATACACTTCCGAGCTGTCAGGAAGGGCGGCGGCACTGAACATAGTTGATATGGTAGAAGGCAGGGAGCCTTCACACTCCGCATCTATGGCTGAAACCCCCGGGCTGTGTGTGGCATCACTGAAGAACGACCTGCTTACAGGTGGAGCTGTTACGATAGCCATATACCCTGTAGCCAGAAACAGGGCTGTTTACGGCGAATACGGAAGGGATTTGGATAACTGTCTGGCGGAGATAGGTCTTGCCGGTGCGTGGTTTAAATGGATGCTACACCACGCTTTCCTATACAAACTACAGGCCAAGCCCGGCTGGAAGCTTATACCTTAATAAGGAGGAATTGGAGATGGCAGATAAAAGGGAAATAATGGAAAAGATGTGGAGGTACAGGACAAACATACCTGTACAGGCGGTACGGTTTATCGTACTGGCACTGAAGTTTGCAAAACTGATAAAAAAATCGTCCCATTAAAAACGGTCAGGGGAAGGGGGGGATAGTTATATAAGCACCTCAACGGAAAGGTCTATCTCTTCAAGGACGTTCTGGACGTAGAGGGCTTCTTCCAAATCCCCCTCAAACACTACAGCCTTACCTTTTGTATGTATTTCCCACGTCAGGGCTTCTGCGGTGGCAAGGTCGCATTTGAGGGCTTTCATAAGTTGTGAAATAACCTCGTCAAAGGTATGCCAGTCGTCGTTGTAGACGACCACTTTTGCCGGAATTCCTATCTCCGTCTTCTTTTCCTGTTCAACCTCAAATCCTATGCCCATCTATCTCCCCTACGTACAGTTTTTTCTCAACAATATATTTCTCCACTTCAGGAAGTACAAGGTATTTTATGGATTTTCCCTCCCTAACCCGTTTTCTTATTTCGGTGGACGACACGTCCAG
>JAADDT010000031.1 GCA_013153765.1 Aquificota bacterium | reverse complement strand
AACTTTTTAACTCTGGCTGATATTTCGGACATTGGAGGTCCGCCGAAAGGCGGTTTTCCGTACTTCATTCTGTACTCCCTGATCTGCTTCATCTTCTCCGGCGTTACCGTTTCCCAGTGGCATTTTGCACAGGTTGTTTTGTAAACCTGATAGCCCCTGTTGATTTCTTCTTCAGGAAGCTCCTGTGTGGCGGTCTGTCCCTTCTGGCAGGCTGTTATGGTCAGCGAAAGTGCCACAAGCCCCAGTGCTAATTTTTTCATTACTAACCTCCTATACGTTTAGTATGCGGTAAACGATCAGGGTCTCCACCTGACCGATCACACCGCTTATTACAAGATATAATATTATAACTAAAATTATGAATTGGAAGTTTTTTGAGCCTTCTGAAGGTATTTTAAGCACCTTCTCAGCCCCTAAAAATATGAGGTAGAAGGTGTAAAACATACCTAAAAAGACCATAAACATGGACAGGGGCGAGTTGACCACGTAAAACAGACCTGTTATCCACGAAGGAACCAGAGAAAAAACGGCAACGGTAAAAGCCTTTGCAGGGTCTTTTATACCGCCGAAAGCAGGGGCAAGGAAGTATATGATAACCGTGATCACCAGAGGCTTCAGCAGTTCAAATCCGTAGGTGATCAGCATTATTAAAAATTCTTCCCTTATGTCTCCGTCTGTAAGCTCTTCCATCAACGCCTTCATGTAAGCCACAGTCCTTGCAGGCTGTTCAGGGTCGTTTTCAGCCATCTCAAGGAATTTTTTTACGGCAGAAACGTAAATGTCCCTGAAAACAACAAAGCCGATAAAGTGGCTTACTGCAGGGATTAAGGCGAAAAACACAACTATTTTCAGGTATAACTCCCTTATGGTAAACTCTTTTTCCGCCAGTTTCTCCCAGCCCTGCTTTGGCTTCAGGTACAGTTCAAGGAAATCTTTAAACATCAACAGCCTCCAGAAAGTTTTAAACCTTACATATCTTACTTTTAATCCTGTTAAATATCAATTAAAATTTAGTCAGGAGGTTTTTATGGATAACTGGGAGCTTTACCGTATTTTTGTAGGTAAAAACTGGCAGTACTATCTGGACAGGTTTAAAAGGTTTGAGGAAGGCGGTAGCGTAAGCTGGAACTGGTCTGCCTTTCTGTTCGGCGTTTTGTGGATGTTTTACAGGAAGATGTATTTGTACGGTGTTTTAGGTTTTCTTGCCACCGTGTTTTTAAACGTGCTGGCGGTAAGCCTTTTCCCTGATAATCCCTTGCTTCTTGTGGGATTACAGGTCTGGCTGTGGATAGGATTTGGTGCTTTCGGCAACTACATTTATTACATTTTCGTCAAGGAAAAGGTTGCAGGCATAAAAGAAGCCCTGACCTCCCGGGAAAACCTTGAAGTGGTGCTGGCGGAAGAGGGAGGAACTTCTACAACGGCGGTATTTTTATTTCTGGCTGTTTTATTTTTGGTTGAATTTTTAATAAGGATAAACTAACAACGGAGGTAAAGATGGAAGAGCTTAAAAAACTGATTACACAGGCTTGGGAAAACAGGGAGCTTTTAAAGGAAAAAAAGTATCAGGATGCGGTAAGGGAAACCATAGACCTGCTTGACAAGGGAAAAATAAGGGTGGCTGAAAAGAAGGACGGGGACTGGGTAGTTAACGAATGGGTTAAGCAGGCAATACTCCTGTACTTCCCAATCCAAGATATGAAGGTGATGGAAGTTGGACCTTTTGAGTATTACGATAAGATACCTTTAAAGAGAAACTGGAAAGAGGCTGGCGTCAGGGTAGTTCCGCCGGCTACTGCCAGATACGGCTCTTTTATTGAGAAGGGAGCAATCCTTATGCCTTCATACGTTAATATCGGTGCTTACGTAGGTTCAGGTACGTTGGTTGATACCTGGGCTACCGTCGGTTCCTGTGCCCAGATAGGTAAAAACGTCCACCTGTCAGGTGGGGTAGGCATAGGCGGTGTTCTTGAGCCACCTTCAGCAAAGCCGGTTATCGTTGAGGACAACTGTTTTATCGGTTCAAGGTGCATAATCGTTGAGGGTGCTGTTGTTGAGGAGGAAGCCGTGCTTGGTGCAGGGGTCGTGATAACAGGCTCAACAAGGATAATAGACGTATCCGGAGAACAGCCTGTAGAGTACAGGGGTAGGGTGCCTGCAAGGAGCGTTGTTATTCCCGGCGTGATGAACAAAAAATTCCCTGCCGGCGAGTACGGTGTGCCTGTAGCCCTGATAATAGGAAAAAGGAAGGAAAGTACGGATAAGAAGGTGTCCCTGAACGAGGCTTTAAGGGAGTTTAACGTGGAAGGCTAAAACCTTGTAAGGAGAGGTTATGGGGAGAAACATTCCTTTTTTAAAAGGTGTTGAGACCTTTAAAAAGCTGAAGTTTAAAGAATACGAACAGAAGTTTAAGGAGCTGGTTGAAAAGGGTCAAAGCCCTAAAGCCCTTTTTATAACCTGCTCCGATTCCAGAATACATCCGGACAAGATAACAGGGACGGACATTGGGGACCTGTTTATAGTCAGGAACATAGGGAATATGATACCTCCCTTCAAGCCTGACAACGAGTTCCACGGCGTTGCGGCGGCGGTGGAATATGCCGTCTCCGTCCTTAACGTGCCTGACATTATCGTGTGCGGACATTCTTACTGCGGTGCCTGTGAGTCCCTTTATATGGACCTGCCTGACGATGAGGAGATAATACACGTGAAGAAGTGGCTTGAGATAGACAGGGAGGTTAAGGAGCTTGCCTTACAGACCGTTCCGGAGAAGGGAAGGAAACTGTTTGAGCTTACAGAAAGGCTGAACGTGATAAAGCAGATAGAGAACCTGCTTACCTATCCGGGGGTTAAAAGGAGGGTTGGGGAAGGGAGTTTAAGACTGCACGGCTGGTATTACATAATAGAGAAAGGGGAAATACAGTACTACGACCCGGAGACAAACCGCTTTTATCCCATAGTGTAGGCTTATTCGCTGAAGGTCTTTGTCCTGTAGACGTAAACCTCTATAGGATAGGTAAGCCAGCAGTCAGCAGGCAGTCCTGCTTTCAGGCACAGCTGTGAAAGGAACTGGGTTTTGTCCGGTATCTGCTCCCATACGTCAGGCAGGAAGGTTGCCTGATGGTTGCCGTACCTGATTATAAGCCCGTCCTTAAACGGCGTTATTTTGTTCAGCAGGTCGTAAGGGTCCTTATAGGGAAGTGGCTGTGGGTAGGAAAGTACTGACACCTTAACCTTAATGTTGTCCAGCTCTTCAGGTCTTACAGGCAGGAACCTTGGGTCGGAAGTGGCGGCGGCAATTGCGTTGTGTATAACGTCCTTGTATAAAGGCTGGTGCGGTATTACAGAGCCTATACAACCTCTCAACTGGTGGGTGGGGGAGACCTCAAGCGTGACGAACGAAGCTCCCTTTTTCTTCCAGCTTTCGTAAGGAACTTCCTCAAGGTCTATCTCCACGCCGTTTTTCAGGTATTCCTCTATGGCTGTCCTTGCCAGTTTTACCAGCCCTTGCCCTTCCTCTTCCGATATTTCGTCCAGTGAGACTATCACGTCCTCCATCTTACTCTCCTTTGTAAAAGATGTAGCTTGCATAACCTACAACGGAAGACCTGTCTCCGGCTGTGTCTCCGGAGGTCTTGTAATCAAGGAGTTTCCCTTTCCAGCCCTTCCTTCTGGCGTAATCTATCATAGCCGCCAGACCTATTTTCCCGCAGGCTTCACACCTGTCTAAATACGAAAGGTCAAGTTTTTCAACCGCAAGGTGGCAGTTAACGTCCATCTCCCTTGCCACAGGGTCAGGGTAGTAGTGGCTCAGGTCAGTGCTTATCACGACAACCACGTCGTCCCTGTCGTCCTTTATCCCGTCTATAACCTTTTCAACCACCGTAAAATCAACCTGCCCGTAAACGACAGGTATTATTGAAAAATCCTCAAGTACCATTTGGAGGAAAGGCACCTGCACTTCAAGGGAGTGTTCCTTCATATGGGGTATGGTGTTAAGGGTTATGGGAAGGTCCTTGTTTTCCATCACGAACCTTTCTATTTCTTCCTTGTTTACCTTTACTTCGCCGAGGGGTGTTATCCAGTAGTCGTAGTATCCAAACGAAATGCCGTTGAAAGGAACGTAATGGGAAGGTCCTATCAATAAAACGTCGTAATGTTTATCCCTTTCAAGGTTTAAAAACTGCTTGTAGCTTACCGCCGCAGTAGGACCGGAATATATGTATCCTGCGTGGGGTGATGCTACTCCCTCCGGTCTGTAAGGGTATAGGGGTGCTTCCTTCAGGAAAGCCTCCAGCATACTCCTCAATTCCACAGGGTCGGCAGGGTAGAACATATCACTTACAGCCGGCTCCCTTACCTGAATAGCCATCATTCCCTCCATTGGTTTTGATAAGTATTTATTAATTTCTGTTGATAACCGAATATTTCAACCTTTTGTTATTTTTTGTAAACCTTCCTTTTGAAAATGTCCTTCGGTGATGCAACCCTGTCTATGAAAAGTTTGCCCAACAGGTGGTCTATTTCGTGCTGGATTACCACCGCTTCAAAACCTTCAGTGTCAAAGGTTATTGTTTTGCCGTCAATATCTTCCGCCTCAACCTTTATCCAGTAGTGTCTCTTAACGTTTCCAGTGTAGTCAGGTACGGAAAGACAGCCCTCCCTGATTATGATCTCACCGTCGTGTGCTATTATCCGTGGATTTGACAGAACCATTAAGCCGTGGTTAGTTTTGTTGTGCTTGTGCTTGTACTGTGATGCATCAACGATTATTGT
>JAADDT010000051.1 GCA_013153765.1 Aquificota bacterium | reverse complement strand
TTCATACACCTGTAGTCGGGAAGTATCTGTTTTAAAAACTCCTGTATCTCCACAAAGTCAAAGCCTATTCCCCCCTCGTCTAACCGCTCCGCCTTTATGAAAAGCTCAACCTCCCAAGTGTGTCCGTGTAGAGGTTCGGGCTTTCCCTTGTAGCTCGTAAGGTAGTGGGCTGAATGGAACTGTCTTTTTACTCTGATTACGTATGGCATTACTTCAGTATCTCCTGCTCTTTTTTGTATTCCCAGTAAATACTGTCAAGCAGGTGGGACAGTTGCTCTGCGTAGTTTTCCGCGATTTCGTCTATTTTCGGGCTGTCAATAACTATGTCCCATAGGTAAGGGTTGTTCCCTACTATACCTGTCCCGTTTCCAAGGTCGTATATTACCAGATTTACTATTGAAAGTGGTGCTACCTGCGGAGCAAGTGAAAGCAGGTCGTTAAGCACCTTTTCGTTTACCATCTGGATAAGAAATAGCCTGTCCCCCGTCTTTACGCTTATTATTTTCAGGTTGTTTTCTTTAGCTTTTCTTTTCAAAAAGTTCATGTATTCCTGCGGTTTTACGTGTGGATACGCCTTTTCAAGGAGGACTGCGGACTTTACCGTGTTTGTGGCAAGTCCATACACGAAAATATATAAAAATAGAAGGGTTGAGAAAACGCCGATGCCGGTAATAATCAGAAAAGGGAGGTTCTTCTTCATTTTTCCCCCTGCTTTTGCTTTTTCTGTCTTTCCCTTTCCTCGTTGTAGCTTGCCTTTATCGCCAGTCCCCATATTATTGCCACAGTAATAACCATAAAGGTAAAAAATATAATACCTGCAAGCTCCCACCAGTTGTTTTCCATCGCCGAAAATACCTCCAAAAATAGGTGGATTTAATTTTAACACAGCCTAAACCTGCCTTGGTGAACGTGAGGTTCAGCCGGTAGTATAATTATTTAAAAGTTTTTGTCAGGTTAAAAAGATGGAAAAACTAATTTTTATAATGGTTTTCTTTATGGTGCTGGTGGTGGTAAGCATCATAATCGGTATGAAAAAGTAAGGGAGTGAAGAATTTTCAAGTATAATAATATTATTTACTTCCTAAAAGGAGGACTTACTTACAGATGTTCAAAGTTCTTGTGACAGACCACATATCAAGTAAGGGACTGGACATACTTAACGCCGAACCGGAGATAGACCTTGACTACCAGCCGGAAATAAGGTGGGAAGAACTACTTGAGATAGTTAAGGATTACGATGCAATAATAACCAGAAGCAGGACGCCGGTAAACGAGGAACTGCTTGAAAGGGCGGAAAAACTGAAGGTTGTCGGAAGGGCAGGGGTTGGTGTTGACAACGTTGACCTTGAAGCCTGCTCAAGGAGAGGAATTCTGGTCGTCAACACGCCGGGGGCTAACACCGTCGGTGCGGCAGAGTTGACGATTGCACATATGTATGCGGTTTTGAGGAAGCTACACCTTGCCCACGAGTCTATGATGCGTGGTGAATGGAACAGGAAGAAGTTTATGGGTGAGGAATTGGACGGCAAGGTGGTAGGTATAGTCGGACTTGGTAATGTGGGCTCACAGGTGGCTATCAGGTGCAAGGCGGCAGGCTCAAAAGTTATAGCTTACGACCCGTACATTCCCCGTGAGAAGGGAGACAGGCTCGGTGTTGAGCTTGTAGACACGCTGGAGGAACTGATAAAAAGGTCTGACATAATCACGCTACACTGTCCACTTACGGAAGAAACACGGGGAATGATAGGCAGACGGGAATTTGAGATGATGAAGGACGGAGTTTACTTTATAAACTGTGCCAGAGGCGGTATAGTTGACGAGGACGCCCTTTACGAATACATGAAAAAAGGCAAGTTTGCCGGAATAGGTTTGGACGTTTTTGGAAAAGAACCGCCTGACGACAGAATAAGAAGAATATTTGAGTTTCCAAACATAAGCCTTTCACCACACATAGGTGCAAACACATACGAATCCCAGGATAAAGTGGCTGTAAAGATAGCCCAGCAGGTTATAGCCGCCCTTAAGGGAGAGTTTGTGGAGGCGGCGGTTAACGCCCCTTTCACCATAACGGAAGGTTTTGAAAACATAAAGGCATTTTTAGAACTGGCTGAAAAGTTAGGCAGTTTCCTTACGCAGTACGCCGGAGGGAACTTTAAGGAGTTAAAGGTTGAGGTAATCGGCTCAATATCCGAACACATAAAACCTATAACCGCTTACCTGCTGAAAGGTTTCCTCTCCCCCATACTGGACAGACCTGTAAACATAATAAACGCTCCGTTTTTGGCAAAGGAAAGGGGAATAAACATTACGGAAGCCACCAGAGGTGAGGGCAAAATATTCAAGGATTTCATAAAGATAACCGCAGTGGAAAACGGTAAGGAAACGGTGGTTGGGGGAACGGCGTTTTACGGACAGATACCTAAAATAATGCTGGTTGACGGATACTGGATAGACATTGATCCGAAAGGTGTAATACTGGTTTTTGAAAACAAGGACGTGCCGGGGGTAATAGCAAGGCTGGGCGAAATACTGGCAAGACACAACATAAACATTGCCGGCTTTAGACTGGGCAGGCTGGAAAAAGGTAAGATAGCTCTTGGGGCTTTACAGCTTGACGAAAGGATAAACGACGTGATTTTGGAAGAAATACTGGATATTCCAGAAATAATAAAAGCAAAAGAGATAATTCTGTAGGAGGAAGAAGGTGTCGGACAAAAAAATAAAAGTGGCAATTGCTGGTGTGGGAAACTGTGCCAGTGCATTAATACAGGGAATCCATTACTACAAGGAAAAGAAAAATATTGAAGCAAGTGGTCTTATGCACGAGGACATTGGAGGCTACAAGCCTTGGGACTTGGAAATCGTAGCCGCATGGGACATAGACGAAAGGAAGGTTGGCTACGATGTGTCGGAGGCTATCTTCAATCCTCCAAACTGTACAGCCATTTTCCAGAGGGACATACCAAAAACAGGTGTAAAAGTAAGGAAAGGGAAGGTTCTGGACGGCTTTCCTGAACACATGAAAAACTATCCACCGGAAAACGCCTTTGTCCTGTCAGATGCAAAAGAGGACAGCGTTGACACTGTGGCAAAGGTGCTTATAGAAAGCGGGGCTGACGTTCTGATAAATTACGTTCCCGTTGGTGCAGAAAGGGCGGCAAGGTACTATGCGGAAGCCTGCCTGAAGGCTGGTGTATCTTTTATAAACTGTATGCCTACGTTTATCGTTTCCGATGACGAGTGGGCAAAAAAGTTTGAGGCTGAAGGCATTCCGGCTGTTGGAGACGACATAAAATCACAGGTAGGTGCTACCATAACGCACAGGGTACTTACACAGCTCCTTTTAGACCGTGGTGTTAAAATAGACAGGACTTACCAGCTTAACGTTGGTGGTAATACGGACTTTCTGAACATGCTTGAAAGGAGCAGGCTTGCCACAAAGAAAAGGTCAAAAACGGAGGCTGTCTCCTCACTGATACCTTACGGAATGGATCCAAGGAACATACACATAGGACCTTCGGACTACGTCCCGTGGCTGAAAGACAGGAAGGTAGCCTTCATCAGACTTGAGGGAAGGCTGTTTGGTGATGTGCCTATGCATCTGGAATTAAGGCTTGACGTTGAGGACTCACCAAACAGTGCCGGCGTGGCGATTGACGCTATCAGGTGTGCAAAGCTGGCACAGGACAGGGGTATAGGAGGTCCTTTATACTCCATTTCTGCATATACGATGAAGCATCCGCCAATACAATATACGGACTGGCAGGCGAGGGAAATGGTAGAGGAGTTTATCGCCGGTATGCGGGAAAGATAAAAAAGGAGGTAAAGCTATGAAAAAAACAGCAGGGGTATTGCTTGCCAGTGGTTTTCTGTTTTCTTCTGCCCTGTCCGTGCCGGCTGTTGACGGGGAGATTTCCGCAGGATACCTGTGGCAAAACATTGACGGCTGGGTCAAGTATAAGGGAGACAGTGTTGACGTTGACGACGAGTTAAATCTGGGTGATGAAAACTCTTTCTTTTTAAGAGCAAAGCTGGAACACTTCGTACCTCTCCTTCCAAACCTGAAGTTCCAATACCTGAGAATGAGGTTTGAAGGAGACGGAACGGTAAACAGAACCATCACCTTCGGCGACATTACCGTAAACGCTTCAGACAGGATTTACAGCAAGCTTGAGCTTGACCACTACGATTTTGTTTTTTATTACGACCTGCCGTTTATCGGACTTCTTCAGGTTGTAGATGTGGAGCTGGGACTGAACTTGAGGCTGGTAGATTTCTACGCTTGGGGTAAAAGCGGTACCACAGGCGAGGAGGACAGCGTTTCTTTCGTTGCCCCCATACCTATGCTACACGGTGCGGTTGAGCTCAAGCCTATAGACCTTGTTTCCGTGCTGGTTGAGGCAAACGGCATAGTGTTTCAGGGACACCACTATTACGATTTTTCCGGAGAGTTGAGGCTCAAGCCTTTCAGAACGCCTGCTCTGGACTTTTTCGTGGGAGTAGGCTACAAGTACGAAAAGCTGAAGATAGACGACATAGACGACGTTTCTACAGATTTGAAGGTGAAACAGCCTTACATAGTTGCCGGTATGCTGTTTTAAAGGATAGGGGACTTACCGTCCCCTTTTCATTTGTCAGAAAGTAGTTTTCCACTCTTTCCCCAGTTATCACGGCTTATTTCCTCTATTACGACGTAGGTTGCGGAAGGAGGTTTTCCTGCCACCTCCTCAAGTAGTTTGGTAATACCTTCAACGATTTTTTTCTTCTGCTCCCTGTCAAGCTCCCCTGCCACTTTCACGTTAACGTAAGGCATCTCAAAGCCTCCTTTTATTGTTATTATTAATAATCCAAGACAGTTTCAGCCTTTCCAAAACCTCTTCGTAGGTTAACGGTTT
>JAADDT010000079.1 GCA_013153765.1 Aquificota bacterium | reverse complement strand
TTCCGTGGTCTACGTGTCCTATCGTCCCCACGTTCACGTGCTCTTTCTTCCTCTCAAATTTCTCTCTCGCCATTACTTCTTTTACCTCCTTGGTAGTTAGATTGCCGCCTTAAAAAGCCCACGAGCGGACTTGAACCGCCGACCTCACCCTTACCAAGGGTGTGCTCTGCCGACTGAGCTACGTGGGCTTAAGGGGGATTTTTCAAGCAAAGAGATATTATAGCAGAAATTAAAAGAATTTGTAAACAGTAATTTACAAACCAGACCGTTATATTATACTGCTTTTTTGAAAAAAGGCAACAAAAAAAGCCCGCTTTGTATTATAATTAATATTTCCTATACATCTACCGGAGGTCTGTAAATTGGCAAAAGTTAAAGCACTGAAATGTAAAGAGTGTGGAAAGGAATACCCTGTAGAGCCTATCCACGTTTGCGAATACTGTTTCGGACCGCTTGAGATAGAGTACGACTACGATGAGATAAAGAAAAACATCTCCCGTGAAAAGATAGAAAAAGGTCCAAAAAGCCTGTGGCGGTACATAGACCTTCTGCCTGTTGAAAACCCTACCGTCGGTCTCTCCGCAGGCTTTACACCACTGATAAAAGCTGAAAAGTTAGGTAAAAGGCTGGGACTGAACAACCTTTACATAAAGGACGACTCGGTTAACCACCCTACACTTTCGTTCAAGGACAGAGTTGTTGCGGTAGCCCTTTCAAAGGCTAAAGAGTTTGGATTTGATACCGCCGCCTGTGCATCAACAGGAAACCTTGCAAACTCCGTTGCGGCTAACTCTGCCGCATCAGGTATGAAGTGCTACGTTTTCATACCGGCAAACCTTGAGACCAACAAGATAATCGGCTCACTGGTATTCAACCCGACGGTGGTGGCCGTTGAAGGCAACTACGACGACGTTAACAGGCTGTCTTCCGAAGTGGCAAACGAGTTCGGCTGGGCTTTCGTAAACATAAACGTGAGACCGTTTTACTCCGAAGGCTCAAAAACGCTTGCCTTTGAGGTGGCGGAACAGCTGGGATGGAAGTCTCCCGATGCGGTGGTAGCCCCGCTTGCTTCAGGCTCACTGTACACAAAAATATGGAAAGGCTTTAACGAGCTGAAAATGTTAGGACTTATAGAAGACAATCCGCCCCGTATGTACGGTGCTCAGGCTTCAGGCTGTAGTCCCATATACAAGGCTTTCAAGGAAGGGAGGGACTGGATAGTACCGGAAAAGCCAGACACCATAGCAAAATCCATAGCAATAGGAAACCCGGCTGACGGTCCTTACGCCGTCAAGGTAGCAAAAGAAAGCAACGGTGATATGGAAGTGGCAACGAACGAAGAGATAATAGAAGGCATAAAACTCCTTGCTGAAACGGAAGGTATATTTACCGAAACGGCAGGTGGAACGACCATAGCCGTCCTTAAAAAGTTTGCCGAAAAAGGCGTTTTTGACCCTGACGAGGTGGTAGTTGCCTACATTACAGGAAACGGATACAAAACTATGGAAGTGCTGGAAGGACATCTGGACAGACCGATACACATAAAACCTTCCCTACAGGAATTTAAGGAGAAGGTAATAGGACAGAAGGTAGAAAAATAAAAAACAGGAGGACAATAATGGCTATAACCGTAAGGATACCAACGGCTTTAAGGAGAATTACACAGGGACAGGGAGAGATACAGGTTGAGGCTTCCACAATAGGTGAGCTTATAGAGGTGCTTGAAAAGGAATTTCCCGGCATAAAAGAAAGGCTCGTTGAGGAAAACGGAGAAATAAGGAAGTTCGTAAACTTTTTCGTCAACGACGAGGACATAAGGTTCCTGAAAGGAAAGGATACTGAGCTTAAAGACGGGGACGTTGTGGCTATAATTCCGGCTATAGCAGGGGGAAACTGTTATGGAAGCGATAAAGCTTAAGCTTATCTACCCTGAAGACAAGATAAAAGAGCCTATACTAAGCCGTGTTTGTAAAAACTTTGACGTGGAAATAAACATCAGGAAGGCGAACGTGACGGACACGATAGGCTGGCTTGAGCTTGAGCTTACCGGAGAGGAAGACCAGATAGAAAAGGCGATAAAATACATGGAAGAGCAGGGAATAGAGGTCTCACCTTTAGAAGGACAGGTATTTATGGAGTGAGGATTGAACTACAGGATAGCGGTTGTAGACATAGGCACATACTCAACAAGACTGTTAATATCGGCAGTCCACGTTAAAAACACCCTACAGGAAACCCTCAACAGTATAGAGGACGTATTCTCCGCAGGACGGATAACCGCACTGGGAAGGAAGCTAAAAGAGACAGGCTACCTGCAGGAGGAAGCTATAAACGAAGTCCTTTCCACACTGAAGGAGTACGTCCTGATAGCCCGTGAGTATCAGGTTGAGGAAATAATAGGATACGCCACCCAAGCCTGCAGGGAGGCTAAAAACGGTAGCCAGTTCGTCCAGCAGGTAAGGGAGCTGGGAATAGACGTTAAGGTAATATCCGGCGAGGAGGAAGCCTACCTGTCCTTTTTAGCCACAGCCTACGGCATAAAGCCTGAAGGTGATTTTGTGGTGATAGATCAAGGTGGCGGTAGCACGGAGTTCGTTTACGGAAAGAAAAACGGCGGATACGGTATGGACAGGTCAGTATCCTTTCCCTTCGGCATAGTCTCCCTTACCGAAAGGTTCATAAAACACGACCCACCGCTGAAGGAAGAGATAGAAAGTATGAGGAATTTCCTGATAAGCCATTTTGAAAAGATAAAAGACTACTCGCAGGCAAAAGAGTTTATCGGTCTTGGCGGGACGATCACGACGCTTGCCGCCCTTGAAAAACACATCTTTCCATATTCCTCCTCAAAAGTCCACGGTCAGGTCTTAACGAAAAAAGCGGTAAAAAAGTGGCTTGAAAAACTGTCCTCAATGGAGCTGGAGGAGAGGAAGTCCATACCCATAATAGAGGACAAAAGAGCGGAAGCGATAATATCAGGCATAGTAATATTTGACACCGCCTTGGACTACTTTAACAAGGACAAAATCAGAGTAAGCGACTGGGGATTGAGGCACGGTGCGGTAATAAAACGTGTTATGGAGAAGTTCAATGGTTGAGTTCAGCTCCGTTGCCCTTGGATTTTCACTTACGCAGGTTTTTACCTTTTCACTGGGACTTCTTTACTACATAGACTTTAAAACCAGACAGCAGGGAAAGGAAAACAGGATTTACTACCTGTCCCTTGGAGTGTTTACCCTTTTGGTGTTGCTTTTATTACTGATGTATGCGGGAAAAACGGTCATATACAACAGCTTCCTTTACCAGCAAAAGGACACCGCCTTCCGCTTCCTTACGATGGGAATAGTGTTCGGCATAATACCCTTTCCCTTCGTTTTGAGAGCTTCCACAAGGTTTTTCATAAAGGTCTGATGTAAATAGGCTCAAGCTCCATAGGATTTTCCTCCCTGCCGTTTTTCAAGGCGTAAAAACAGCCGTCAACAGACAGGTCTTCAATCAGGTTTATCCCGTCTTTCCTGCTGAGGGAAAGGTTTTTCACAGCCACCAGACCGTCAAACCTTTCCGCCTTCTCCAAAAACTCCTCCTTCTTAAGGAGGGATACGCCCTCCACCTCCTCCACATTCTCCGCCGACAGGCTGAAAACGGCTGTATAAACCTCGCCCTGCCCTGCGTAAATCCCAACAAGCATCTTCCCTCCACAATACCTGTGGCGGAAGGCTACTGCGTGGAGGGAGGGATAGGAAAAAAGCTTTACTTTTTGAGCATAGGCTATTGTTTTTGCCACCGTAATGCCCACCCGCAGACCGGTATAACTGCCCGGTCCCACGTTTACAGCAACGCCGTACAGGTCTGACAGGCTGTAGCCCGTCTCCCTGAAAATGCCGTCTATCTTGCTTATTAAAAGCTCGGAAAAAGGTTTTACTTTTCCATAGGAAAGCCTTAATATAAGTTTATGTCCATCAATAAGGGAGAGACCTAAAATGTCCGAGAATGTATCTATGGATAACAGCATTTTTCCGCTTTCTCTTTTTAAAGTAATGAAAAGATTATACCGAAAAAGTACCCAACTGGGGAAGGTAAAAATTGGATGAGAAAAAGATAAAGAAAATCTTAGAAGAGAAGCTGTCCAGTTTAGATGAGAAGGAACTGAAAAAGCTAAAAAAATACCTTCAGGAGGAAAAAGTGTCTCGCAGGGAGAAGATTAGAAGGCTGAAAGAGTTAATTGAAAAGGGAGAATACAACGTGCCACCTGAAAAAGTGGCTGAAAAAATACTGGAATTTTTAAAAAGGAAATGATTTTAACCTTTTATAAACGTCAGACACCGCCTCTGCGGTAAGGATTACCTGTTCTTCCGTAGTGTCAACGCCGAAGGAAAACCTTACACCGGATACCGCCTCCCTTTCACCGAAACCGCAGGCGGTAAGGACATGGGAAGGGAGCGAACCGCCTGAGGAACAGGCTGAGCCTGAAGAGACGGCAATACCCCTCCTGCCCAGAGCCATCACTACCTCCTGTCCCCTTACGCCCGGAAACAGCACGGTCGTGATGTAAGGCACTTTCTTCCCTTCACCGATAACCTTAACGTCAGGCAACAGCCCTTTAAGTTTTTCCAAAAAAACAGCCTCCAGCCTGTAAAACCTGTCAAGAGCCTCCTTCCTTATACTTTCCCACTTTTCAACGCCCCTGCCCAAGGCTATTATGCCGGCCGTGTTTTCCGTCCCTGCCCTCAAGCCAAACTCCTGACCCCCTCCGGTTATTAACGGCTTTATCCTGTAGTTTTTGTTTACTTTTAAAAAGCCTATCCCTTTAGGGCAGTTTATCTTGTGTCCCGAAACGGTGAAAAAATCAATACTGCCGTAAGGCACTTCAATCCTGCCGAAACTCTGAACCGTGTCAGAAAAAAACGGAACTTCCCTTTCCCTGCATATTTTACCTATCCTTTCCACCTGTTGTATAACGCCT
>JAADDT010000049.1 GCA_013153765.1 Aquificota bacterium | reverse complement strand
AAAAGCCTGTAAAACTCCTCCTCCAGACCCATCACACCAGCCCTGAAAGGTAAAAAATAAACGGAACTGTAATAAAGCTTACCAGAATACCTACCCCAACAGAAGAGACAGCAAGCTCCCTGTCAAGCCCTGCCCCTATGACGAAAATTGAAGCCAGAACCATAGGAGGCATTGCCACTTCTATCAAGGCAGACCTCCAAGCAGTGTCCATCTCCACGCCCAAAACGGCAAGCACCCCAAGGAATACAAGAGGGACGAAGATCATTTTTATAAAAATAACGGCGGAAATGTCCCTAAGCCTTTCCCTCACCCTTGAAAACTGTAGATTAATCCCGACGGAAAACAGAGCGAGAGGTATTACCGTCATTCCAAGCGTCTTTAAACCTTCCAGAACAAAGTCCGGAACGTAAAACTGTTTTACCACAAACGCAAAAACCACAGCCACGAAAGGCGGAAAGGTTATAACCTTTTTCAGGTCTATAGAAAAACCTCCTTCGCCCCTGCCGTAAGCGAGTATGAACGGAGAAAGCAGTGAGACGGGAAGGAAGGAGGCAAGCTGGTCAAAGACAACCGCATACCGTAAACCTTCCTCACCAAGGAGAGCCATCTGGAACGGAAAGCCCAAAAAGGAGGTATTGCCGAAACTGGACATCATAACGAAGGAGGCAAGGGACTTCCTGTCAAGCCCAAGCACCTTCCCTGCCAGAAAGGAGATGAGTATGGAAAAGATCACAACCAGCCAGCCTGCAAGTATTACGAAAAAAAAGGACGGTTTTATCTGCAGATGGTAAACGTTGTAAACGACGAGGGACGGGAAGGCAAAGTATATGATAAACCGTATCAGCGTGTCAGCCCCTTCCTTGTCAAAAATCCCCTTTTTTCTGGCAAGGTAGCCCAGCGAGAAAAAGAGAACCACCGAGAAAAGGTTTTCTATCATTTATTTGTCAGCCTTGAGATTATTTTTGCCCCTATAAGGTCTCCCCACACGTTTGTTGCAGTCCTGAACATGTCTAAAAACCTGTCAACCGCAATAATAATGGCTATACCCTCAAGAGGCAGACCGACGGCGGAAAAAACAAGCGTCATCGTAACCAGACCTGCGGAAGGAATACTTGCGGCTCCAACGGCGGCTAAAGTAGCCGTTATGAATATTAAAACCTGCTGGAACAGGGAAAGCTCTATGCCGAAGACGGAGGCTATAAAAACGGCGGCAACCGCCTCGTAAAGAGCAGTCCCGTCCATGTTAACCGTAGCCCCAAGAGGAAGGACAAAGCCCGCAACCTTTTTGTCCACCCCTCCCTTCTTCGTTGCCACCTCCAGTGAGACCGGCAGTGTGGCTGAGGAAGAGCAGGTGGAAAAGGCAACAAGCACAGCCTCCCTCACCTTCTTAAAGTAATCAAACGGATTGAACCTGCCCACAAGGTAAGCTATAAGCCCGAGGTTTACTACGGCGTGGAACAGTATGCCCCCTATAACGACCGCTACATACTGCCACAGTGAGAGTATCACGCCTATACCCTTATCAGCCACAACGTATCCTATCAGCGAAAAAACGCCTACAGGCGTAAGTGCTATTATCCACCTTGCTATCTTCATCAGTGCGTCGTTCGTCCCGTCAAAAAAGCCCACCACCTTTTCCCTTTTTGCCTCCGTAAGACCTACAACCGCCACCGCAAACAGTATGGAAAACAGTATTACGTGTATCGCCTTCCCTTCAGCAAAACTCTGGAATATGTTAGAAGGTATAAGGTTGTTAATGAAGGTCTCAACCGTGAAAGGTGCCACCTGAGGCGGTTCCTCCCCCTTCGGTATGCCGGAAACGTCAAACTTTACGATGTTCGTAATAACGACGCCTGTAAGAACGGCTAAGGCGGTTGTGGAAAAGTAGTAAACCACAGCCTTTATTCCCATATCCTTCAGGTCTTTCAGGGAGGAAAGGGAGGCTATGCTTACGAATATGGAAACGAAAATAAGAGGGATAACTATCATCTTCAGCAGGTTCAGGAAAGTATCACCAACAACCTTCAGGGAAAGCATCACTTCAGGGAGGAACAGACCTGCCAGTATTCCAAGGACGATGCCGACGACGGTCAGGTTTTCAACTGTTAGAAATTTTTTCAAAAGAACCTCCACTGGTATAATCTTTTATTACTATTATAAAATCAAAAGGAGAAGCTACAATATGAAGTGGCTTATACTGGCTATGTTCGTCCTGTACTTCGGGACTATGGTCTTTCTGGTGTACATGAGGCTTAAGCCTGCCCTGAAAAAGAAAAAAGATGTATAATACTTAACTTTCAGGCGGGAGAAAAGGAATGGAAAAAATATCCAGATTTTTAAAAAAGGTTTCACAGGAAAGGGACTACCAGTACTTTTCCCACTACAGGACGGGAGAAATATGGATAAGCGGTTATATGGACAGCACCAAGTTTGATCTGGTAGTCCGTCCCGTAAGGAAGCATCAGGTAAAGGTCGTTTTTGAGACGGCTGACGAAAGGAAGGTAGCCCTTTTCAACAACAAGATAGAAGCCTACAGAAGGATAAAAAACATACTTACCCAGACGGTAAAGTCAGATTGAAAAAAAAGCCCTGCCACATAAATTTCCATAAAAATTCCGGAGTGTGAAAGATGAAGCTTAACATAGGCATAGTAGGACTTCCCAACGTGGGAAAGTCAACCATATTCAACGCCCTTACGGAAACGGCAAAAGCAGGCGTGGCAAACTACCCTTTCTGCACCATAGACCCTAACATAGGAATTGTGGAAGTGCCTGACGAAAGGCTTTACAAACTGGCACAGATGGAAAAATCCCAGAAGGTAATACCTGCCACAATAGAGTTTGTTGACATTGCAGGTCTGGTGAAAGGTGCAAGTAAAGGTGAAGGTCTGGGAAACCAGTTCCTTGCAAACATAAGGAACGTGTCAGCTATAGCCCACGTGGTAAGGTGTTTTGACGACAGCGACGTTGTCCACGTGGAAGGTTCGGTAAACCCTGTAAGGGACGCCGAAATAATAGAGACGGAACTGGTGCTTGCCGACCTCCAAACGGTGGAAAAAAGGCTTGAAAAGGTATCAAAGCCTGCAAAGTCCGGAGACAAAAAAGCCCAGTTTGAGGTAAGAGTCCTTGAAAAGGCAAAAAAAATACTGGAAGACTTACAGCCCCTACGCTCCCACAGGGACAGTTTTGAGAAAGAAGAACTTGAATACCTGAAAAAAACCGTCTTCCCCCTTACCCTGAAGCCGGTAATGTACGTGGCTAACATAGACGAGGAAGACCTGCCTGAAGGTGAAAACAACCCACACGTAAAGGCTATAAAGGAAAAGGCGGAAAAGGAAAACGCCCCTGTGGTAGTCCTGTGCGGAAAGGTGGAGCAGGAGCTTATTGAAATTCCGAAGGAAGAAAGGAAAGAACTGCTTGAGGCTTACGGTCTGAAAGAGCCGGGACTTAACAAAATGATAAAAACCGGATACTCCCTCCTTGACCTGATTACCTACTTTACGGCAGGAGAAAAGGAAGCAAGAGCTTGGACGATAAAAAAGGGAACAAAAGCCCCTCAGGCGGCGGGAGAGATACATTCTGACTTTGAAAGAGGCTTTATCGCCGCCGAGGTGATAAACTACGAAGACCTTATAAAAGCCGGCTCACTCCAAAAGGCAAAGGAGCAGGGATTGTTAAGGATAGAAGGGAAGGACTACGTTGTGCAGGACGGAGACGTTATCCACTTCCGGTTTAACGTTTAGCCCTTAAGCCTGTCCAGAACGGCGTCAATTTCCCCTATCTCCACCTCCTCCTTTTCGCCTGTAGCCCTTTTCTGTAGCTCCACCTTACCCTCTTTTACCTTTTTGCCAACCACTATCCTGTAAGGAATACCTATCAGGTCAGCGTCCTTAAACTTTGCCCCAGCCGACATATCCCTGTCGTCGTAAAGGACTTCTATACCCCTTTCAAGAGCTTTCCTGTAAATCTCCTCCCCAACTTCCATAACTTGACTGTCCTTGGTGTTCAGCGGAAGTATGTGTAGCTTAAACGGTGCTATCGCTTCAGTCCATATAATACCGTTTTCGTCGTGGTTCTGCTCCACAGCCGCCGCCATAAGCCTGCTTACGCCTATACCATAACAGCCCATCACTATAGGTTTTTCCTTCCCGTCCCTGTCAACGAAGTAAGCTTTCATAGCCTCAGAATACTTTGTTCCCAGAAGGAAGATATGCCCCACCTCAAGACCGGTAGTCTCTTTAAGCGGTTCTTTACACACGGGACAGGGATCACCTTCCCTTGCGGTTGAAAAATCAACAAACTCTAAAGGTTTAAAATCCCGTGGAACGTTCACGTTTATGTAGTGGTAGTCCTTTTCGTTCGCCCCTACCACGAAGTTGTGAAGGTCTTTAACAGACAGGTCTGCATAAACGGGAATGTCAAGACCTATAGGACCTACAAACCCTTCCACTATGCCCAGTTTTTCCAGCTCCTCAGACGAGGCAAGGTGTGCGTCAAGTGCGTTAAAGTAGTTAAGGAGCTTTGTCTCGTTAATCTCCCTGTCCCCCCTTATCAAAACGGCAACGGCAGTGCCGTCGTCCAGTATGTAAACCAGCGTTTTAACAACCTTTTTCACGTCAACCTTTAAAAACCGTGCCACCTCTTCCACGGAAGAAACCCCCGGCGTAAACACCTTCTCAAGCGGTTTTTCCTCCTCAGGTGGCGGTCTGTCTATCTCAAACTCGTATTTCGCCGCCTCCACGTTCGCCGCATAACCGCAGTTTTCACAGAAAACGATGTGTGCCTCACCGTTAGGGACTTTCACCACAAACTCATGGGAGTACTTGCCCCCTATAGCCCCCGTGTCAGCTTCCACCATAAGGTAGTCAAGCCCAAGCTCGTCAAATATCCTTTTGTAAGTCTCTTTCATCAGCTCGTACGACTTTACCGCCATCTCCTCCGAAACGTCAAAGGAGTACGCATCTTTCATCAAAAACTCCCTGCCCCTTATAAGAC
>JAADDT010000062.1 GCA_013153765.1 Aquificota bacterium | reverse complement strand
TGTAAGTCCTCAAGCCTGCCTCAACGTGGGCTACAGGTATTTTATTCAGATATGCGGCAAAGGTTGAGATAAACGCAGTCATAGTATCGCCTTGCACAACCACAAGGTCAGGCTTTTCCTCCCTTAAAACACCGTCCAGATTCTCAAGAAGAAACGCCCCAAACTGGGATAATGTTCTGTCTTTACTTCCCCCTTCAAGCTCTATATCAGGCTGTATGTTGAAAAACCGTATTACAGGCTCTACCAATTCCTTATGCTGTCCTGAGCTGATCACCTTCAGGTTATACTCCCCCTTCAACCTGTGAATCACAGGTGCAAGCTTTATGGCTTCCGGTCGCGTTCCAAACACCACGAAAATTTTCACACCTTTCCCCTCGGTTTGTTATAATAATATCACCACTTGTTAATTTTCACTGCCCTTCCCGTATAATAAATAACAATCGGTTAATAATAAGTCAAGTTTTTAGACCGATTTCAAAAATTGATGATGGACAGTGTTCGGCTCTACGACCACAGCCCTGTTCCATATACCGTGCTTTTCCATCTCTTTACGGAAGTTCTCAAGGGGAGCTTCCACCTCAACGAATTTCGGTATTGTGTGGAAAGTGCCGTAATGTATCGGTATTACTATCTTTGCCTTCAGGTCTAAAAAAGCCTTTACAGTTTCTTTAGGACTCATATGCACTTTCCTTAAAAAGAGCGTAGGTTCATAGCCCCCTATCGGCAGGAAAGCAACGTCTATGCTGAACCGTCTTCCGTACTCCTTAAAACCGTCAAAATAGGCAGTATCTCCCCCAAAATAAAAAACCACATCCTTGACCTGAACGATGTAGCTTGAGACCTCAGTGTTAGGAAAAAGCAACGACCGTCCTCTGTTGTGTTTTACCGGCAAAGATATTATCTTCACCTCCCTATCCTGAAAAGTGTCCCAGTGTTTCAACTCCACCACTTTTTTAAATCTGGTTCTTCCAAGCACAGGTTTAGTGTTCTCCGGCAGGATTACGGTGGCAGACCTTTTTAGCCGTCTTAAGGTTCTCATATCAAGGTGGTCGTAATGGGCGTGGGAGATGAGTATGTAGTCAACAGGCGGAAGTAAGTCCGGTCTTAAGGCAGGCTTTTTCCTTTTTATGCCGAATATATGGGGACTTAAAAAAGGGTCTGTAAGGAAAACCTTTCCGCCGTAAGATATTAAAAACGTGGAGTGTCCCAGATTTGCCACAAAACTTCCGCCACTTTCCACCGCCTTTACAACTTCCCTGTAAATGGGGGAGTTCTCACCCAGTATCAGACCGTTATAAAGCCTATAGCCCTTTACTTTTCGCTTCCTGCCAGTACTGTTCCATAACATCAAGTCCCATCTCCTTCAAATCCTTCTTTTCTTCCCTTGCCTTTTCCTCTATGTACTGGAACCTTCTAATACTCCTGTCTATTGACCGGTGCAGGGCATCTTCAGGATTTATGCCGTAAGCCCTTGCAAGGTTAACAACAGCAATAAGCAGGTCTCCAATTTCGTGTTTCAACTCCTCTTCTGTCTTTGCGTTCTTCACCTCCTCCAGCTCCTCCTCAACCTTTTCCAAGACCTGCTGGGGATTTTCCCAGTCAAAACCTACCTTAGCCATCCTTTTCTGGACTTTGTAAGCCCTCATCAAAGCCGGCATTCTATCAGGTATCCCTTCCAGTATGGACCTCCTTTTTTTCTCTTTTTGCTTTATAGCCTCCCACTTTTTCAGGTGATCTTCACCTTCCAACGCTTGGTAGTCCACGTTTTCAAAAACGTGTGGATGCCTTCTGATCAGCTTTTGTATCAGGTTTCTTATAACCGTGTTTATATCAAACTGACCTTTATCTTTTTTTATCTGGGAGTGGAAAACCACCTGTAAAAGCAGGTCTCCCAGTTCCTCAACCATACCTTCCCTGTCGTCCTTTTCTATAGCCTCAAGCAGTTCGTAAGCCTCCTCTATCAGGTTGTCCTTTATTGAAAGGTTCGTCTGTTCCCTATCCCACGGACATTCCCGCCTGAGCCTTTCAACCAGATCAACCAGTTCTTGGAAGTTCTTACCTTCTTCCCTGCATTCCTCCATACCATTTCCTCCCTGATGTTAAAATATAAAAAATAATATAGCCAAAAAAGGATTTTAAAATGGGAAAATTAGCCGAGCTTGACCACCCTGTTGTGAAACATCTTATCACCAGACTGCGGGACGTAAGAACCCGGGGCTACACCTTCAGAAAAACCGTCTCACAGCTTACAAAATTCCTGATAAACGAGGCGTTCAAGGAAGAAAAAACCGTGCTTCAAGAGGTGGAAACGTGGATAGGCAAGGGACAGTTCCCGTCCATTATGGAGGAAAGGCTGGTTTTCATACCTGTTTTAAGGGCAGGTCTTCCTATGCTTGACGGGGCTTTGGAGGTGTTTAACAACGCAAAGGCAGGATTTTTGGCTATAAAAAGGGACGAAAACACCCTTAAAAGCAAGGTTTACTACGAAAAAATACCTGACCTTAAAAGCAGTACAGCTGTCATACTTGACCCTATGGTAGCCACCGGCGGTTCCCTCCAGAATGCGGTATCGGTGGTAAAGGAGAAAAACCCAGACCGGATAGTCTCCCTCAACCTAATAGGCGTAAAGGAAGGTTTAAACCGTGTAATGGACAGCCACCCTGAAGTGGAGATATACATAGCCCAGATAGACGAAAGGCTAAACGATAAGGGATACATCATTCCCGGCATAGGGGACGCCGGCGACAGGGCGTTTAATACCTAATTTTACTGTCCTCTTTCTCCACCACCTCTTTTCTTACTCCTTTCCATTGCTTGCTGTGAAAGGTATTCACTGCCAAACCGTTCAAGATTTTCCAGTTCCATACTGAAACTATCGTAATGATTTTCTTCATCGGCAATTATACTTTCAAAAACCTGCTTTGTTCCCAAATCCTTATTGTTAATACACTCAACCGCAAAACTGTTGTACATATCTACCGCTTCCCTTTCACTTTCCACAGCAAGCTTTAACATACTTTCAGGTTCACGGATATGTTTTATTTCCTTTGCCGGCTTCATATCTATCTCCCCGCCTAAAAAAAGTATCCTTTCAGCGAACCTTTCTGTATGTATCATCTCGTCAATGGCAGTTTTTTTGAACAAAGACGCAAGTAAATCGTAGCCCAGATCGTCCAGAATAAAATGAAAATACATATATTGATGTATTGCCGTCAACTCTTCTGCAATAGCTTGATTTAAAAGCTGTATTGATTTTTCTTTATCCATTTTCCACAACCTCCGGTGTTTTTATTTTAACGATAACTATTATTAATTACTCTGTCAACCTGAAAAGAACCTCTTTACGAAACATTCTCTTTCATACCTATATTTTGTAGATATCCCTTTTTCAAAGATTTAAATGTTATATTAATTTAAAAAACACCTGATACAGGTAAAAAAAGATGAAAGTCCTGCTTGTGGAAGACGACCCGATTTTAGGGGAGAGTATTACGGAATACCTTACAGAAGAAGGTGTGGAGGTAGAATGGATACAGGACGACAGGGAGCTACAGGAAATAATAAACTTTGAGCAGTACGACGTTATAGTCCTTGACCTGATGCTTAAATACTCCCGGGGGGAAGACATTCTAAAAAACTTAAGGCTGAAGAACATCACCACACCTGTTCTTATACTGACCGCAAAAACGGACATAAAAGACAAGGAAACCTGCTTCAATCTGGGGGCTGACGACTACCTTACAAAACCATTTAACCCGAAGGAACTGCTTCTGCGGATAAACGCCCTTTCAAAAAGGAGGCACGTGGAAGAAAAACTGAAAATCGGCGACGTTGAGATAGACCTTACAAACAAAACCGTCAGGAAAAAAAGTAAGGAAATATTCCTTTCCCGTACCGCTTGGGAGCTTTTAACCTTCCTGATAAAAAACAGGGGGGCGGTGGTTGAGACGGAGCGGATACTTAACCACGTGTGGGGGGACAAACCGGTGGGGGACGAGATAGTCAGGACTTACATAAAGGAACTGCGTAAAATCCTGCCTAAAGACGCGATAAAAACTTACAAGGGAAGGGGCTACAAACTGTTATGAAAAAAAATTTCCTTACGTTTGAGTACCGCGTACTGCTTACTTTCACACTGCTTCTGGCTGTAGGTCTTTCCGCAATAAATCTGGTGGCACTGCTTTTTTTCAAATACCACATAGAAAGCCAGATTTACAAAGAGGCAAGGCTTTACGCCGAGCTGTACAAACACAACCCTAACGTGAAACTTCCCTCTTACATAAAGCTTTTTGACAGGCTACCGGACGGGGACAGGTACGAAATAATAGGTTTTACAAACGGCAGGTACCTTTCCCTTGACAGGGAATACAAGGAGAAAAAAATAAGGGAGTTTGCCCTGATACTCCTTCTGTGGGACGGCGTGCTGATACTGTCCATAATGCTTCTGCTTTACTTTACAATAGTCAAATACATAAAGAAGGAAGAATACCTGAAAAAATACCTCCATATCCTAATGCTGACCATCACGCACAAGCTTGGAAACTTCCTTTCGGTACAGAGGGTCAACATTGACCTGATAAAGGCAAAATGCAACATAAAGGCGGTGGAAAGGCTGGAAAAGGCTTACATCCTGATAGAAAAGGACTTTAAGTTCACCATAAACACACTTAAAAACCTTGAAAACACGGAAAAGGAAATAAAACTCGTCAACCTGAAGGACGTAATCGGGAACATACTTTCCATTTTTTCGGAAAACTTACAGGGAAAAAAGGTTTACGCTGACCTGAAGGACATACGGATAAAGGCAGACCCCAAAGATGTTGAAAACGCTTTTTTTAACCTTATAGAAAATGCGGTAAAGTTTTCCCGCAAAAATATACACATAAAAATGTGCCGTCGGGGAAAAACAGCCGTGGTCATAATAAAAAACGACGTGGGGAACTCGGACAGCGGGGCTGGGGTGGGAATAGAAATAGCCCGCTTTTTACTATCCCA
>JAADDT010000003.1 GCA_013153765.1 Aquificota bacterium | reverse complement strand
AGTGTCCGGTATGTGAGACAAAGCTTGAAGAAACCGGCTTCGGAACGGAAAAGGTAATGGAACAGCTAAAAAAAATGTTTGGAGGAGAAGTCTCTTACCTTGAGGAAGGAAAAAACAGGATAAACATTACAGCCACGGTGGTTGGAAAGGGTTTTTACGCTGGACGGTACGACTTCGTGATAAACCTTTCTCCTGACTACCACCTTTTCCTGCCGGACTTAAGGGGTGAGGAAAATTTTTTCAGAGCTGTGGCTTTCCCTTACCTGAAAGCCCGCAGGGAGTATCTGCTTTTTACAGATCAGGACAGGGAAAGCCTTCCCATAAAAGCCCTCCTTTTGAAAAAACCGGAGGTTTTTTACCGTGCAGAGCTGGAAAGCAGGAAAAAGGCAGGTCTGCCTCCCTTTGGAAGGTTAATACTCCTTACTTTTGAAAAGAAAAACCTTACCGTTGAGACTGTTGAAAACCTGTTTAACCGCTGGCTTGAGGAACTGGAGGAAAAGCCCGATTACGAAGGACCTTTTTATGCGTTCCTTTCAAAAATGAGGGACAGGGAAAGGGTGCAGGTAATACTGAAAAACTTTGACCGGAGGGAGGAACTGGTACGCCTTTTTAATCTCTCGTCAAAAAAAGGTATAAAATTAATTATTGACATTGATCCAAAACAGATAAGGTAGGTTAGGGATATGGAAAGACTGTACTCGCCGTGGAGAAGCCAGTACATAGAAAGTGTTGACGATATGGACGAATGTTTCCTGTGTACGGCAGGTAGCCGTCCTGATGAGGACGAAAAAAGGCTTGTCCTCTACAGGGGAGAAAAGGCTTTCATAATAATGAACCTTTATCCTTACAACGCAGGACACCTGCTTGTGGCACCTTACTCCCATACAGGTGATTACGCAGGTCTGGACAGGGAGACCTTGTGTGAGATATCCCTCCTTACACAGATAGGGATAAAAGCCCTGAAAAAAGCCCTGAATCCGGACGGCTTTAATCTCGGTTATAACCTTGGAAGGGTGGCAGGAGCAGGTCTTGAAGATCACCTCCACAACCACATAGTTCCCAGATGGAACGGGGACACGAACTTTATGCCGGTTATAGGTGAGGTAAAGGTAATATCACAGGACTTGAAGGAGATTTACGGCAGGCTTAAGGAAGCAATAAACGGTTTAGGGGTGTAAAATGTGGAACAAAATAAAACTAATAATATGGCTTGCTATTTTACTGGTCGTTGCGTACTTCGTCTCAATGAACACAACGCCTAACGTTTCCGTAAACATACTGCCGAACCTGAAAACGCCGGAAATACCGCTTGCTCTGGTTATTATAGTGAGCATAATAATCGGAGCCGTCTTAATACTGCTGTTTGCCATTACGGACTGGATAGCTTACAAGATAGACAAGATGAAAATGGGAAGGAAACTGAAACAGCTGGAGAAGGAACTGAAAAAGTGCAGGGAGGAAAACCAGCAAAAACTGGAACAGATAAAGAAGCTTGAAGGTGAGATAGAACTGCTTAAAAGCGAAAAAAACATTACGGTAAAGCCACAGCAGGAGGAGGAAAGTGGGACTGTATGACAGGGATTACATGAGGGAAAGGAAGACGCCTGCCCGGACAGGCTTTAAAACTTCAGGGGGAAAACCTTCCAAAAATAACAACCTGCTTATTATAGTGGCTGTAGTTTCTTTTATTTTAGGCTTTATTTTAGGTAAAATTATATAAAAGATGCGGTAAGGAGGGACAAATTGGGTATCGGAAAGAAGGTCAGACTGGAAAGGATAATGAACAGGGACACGGGGAAAACCGTTATCGTTCCGATGGATCACGGCGTAAGTTCGGGACCGATGGAAGGTCTGATAAACATAAAGGAGACAGTTGAAAAGATAGCGGAAGGGGGAGCAAACGCAATAATCCTGCATAAAGGTATAGTGGAGCAGGGACACAGGGGAAAGGGAAAGGATTTAGGTTTGATAGTCCACATGTCAGCCTCAACAGACCTGTCCTTAAGGAAAAACGACAAGGTACTCGTATGTACGGTTGAGGAGGCTATAAAACTGGGAGCTGACGGGGTTTCCATACACGTGAACATCGGAGCTGAAGACGAAAAGCAGATGCTTAAGGACTTTGGAGCGGTATCTAAGGAGTGCTTAAACTGGCAGATGCCACTTATAGCTATGCTTTACTACAGGGGACCTGAAGTAAAAAATCCGTTTGATCCAGATGCTATTTCTCACATAGCAAGGCTTGGTGCCGAGCTTGGTGCTGACATAGTGAAAGTTCCTTACACCGGCAGTCCTGAAAGCTTCCGTAAGGTTGTTGAAGGCTGTCCCGTACCTGTGGTAATAGCGGGAGGTCCGAAGGTCAGTTCTGACGAGGAGCTTTTAAGGATGGTTTACGATGCGGTTGTTGTCGCCGGCTGTGCAGGTCTTTCAATAGGAAGGAACGTGTTCCAGCACAAGGACGTGGCAAAGATAACGAAGGTTTTATCAAAGATAGTCCACGAAAACATATCGGTAGAGGAAGCTTTAGAGATGTTGAGGGAATAGGAAGCTAACAGGCCACAAACATGTCTAAAATAAATTCCCTATCACTTCGTTTAGACATACAGTATCTCTTTTTTTATCTTTTCTTTTATGTGTTTAAGCCTTATACTTTCAATACCGCCCTCTGTCAGAATTTCCACCTTACGCTGGAAAAGGTTTTCAAGGAAGTCTGCCAGCATAACGAAGTTTTTCATTGTTCCTTTCCCTTTCTCAAAATCCACAAATATGTCAATATCACTATTTTTTGAAAGCTGGTTTTTCACGGCAGAGCCGAAAATCCCTATTTTTTTAACGCCAAACCTTCGTAAGTTTTCCTTGTTATCCTGTAATTTTTTTAAGACGGTGTCCCTATCCAGACAGTTTTTTTCCATACTTTTAGCCTTATCTCTATTTATACAATATAAATTTTATATCTATCTTTGAAGAAATCAAAAAAACTATCTCCAGTCTCCAAGTTAGGATAAAATAATACCTTCAAAACCTATCCACCTGCGGTTAAAGGAGAGGGTATGAAGGTATTAATTACGGGAGCGGCAGGTTTTATAGGCAGTCATCTGTGCGACCGGTTTTTAAGTGAAGGCTTTTTCGTAATAGGTATGGACAACTTCCTTACAGGCAGTCCGGACAACATTGCCCATCTGTTTGGAAACAAAAACTTCAAGTTTATAGAGTACGACGTGACCAGATACATATACATACCTGACGAGATAGACCTGATACTCCACTTTGCCTGTCCCGCCTCTCCGGTTGATTACCTGAAACATCCGATACACACGATGAAGGTGGACTCGCTTGGCACTCTGCACACACTCGGTCTTGCCAAGAAGAAAAAAGCCCGCTACGTTTTTGCTTCCACTTCGGAGGTTTACGGCGATCCACAGGTACATCCACAGCCGGAGGACTACTGGGGAAACGTTAATCCTGTCGGCGTCCGTTCCGTTTACGACGAGGCTAAAAGGTTTTCCGAAGCTATGGGAATGGCTTACCACAGGGAACACGGCATAGACGTGAGGATAGCGAGGATTTTCAATACCTATGGTGAAAGGATGAGGCTTAACGACGGCAGGGTAATTCCAAACTTCATATGTAAAGCCCTTGAGGACGAAGACCTTACCGTTTACGGAGACGGCAGTCAGACCAGAAGTTTCTGCTACATTTCCGATTTGGTTGAGGGTATATTCAGGCTGTCAACCGCCGAAGGGTTAGACGGTCAGGTGTTTAATCTGGGTAATCCTGACGAGGTCTCCGTAATTGATTTAGCTAAAAAGGTTATAGAAAAAACAGGTTCCTCCTCAGGCATTACATTCCTGCCTCCTATGGACGACGATCCGAAAAGAAGGTGTCCGGACATTACAAAGGCAAAAACCGTTTTAGGCTGGTATCCGAAGGTCAGTCTTGACGAAGGACTTGAAAATACGATACAGTATTTTAAAAGGAAATTAAACAAAAAATAAATCCAGCACGGAGGACTTTAAAATGGAACCGTGGATACCTTTTATCGTTATGACCGTTTTTACCATTTTTACAGGACTTCTGGCTTTCCTTGCAGGAGCATTAAAAAGGGGAGAAGAGTAATACGGTAATTGGGTTCTAATGAACAGATAGGAAACATCTTTTTCTTCGGCTTCCTATCTTTTTTCCTTTTTTTAGGATACCTCCTGTTTAAGCCTTTTTTAAAGCTGATTATTCTGGCTATACTTATTACGGTTGTGTTTTATCCCGCTTACACAAAGCTACTTTCCCGCCTGAAAAGTCCTTTTTTCGCCTCGTTTATTATGACTGCGGTTATCTTTATGTTTATCATTATCCCGTCTATCATACTGGTGGCTTTTTTCATAAACCAGATAATCACCATTTATCCTCTGATAATAAAAAACATACAGAAATACAAGGATTTTGAGCTTCTGCTTAACGAGATACCTATCGTGTCCAAAGGCTATCAGATAGTTAACGAGGCGTTAAAGTCCCTGAACATAGATGTTGATCTGGGGGACGTTTTAAGGGGTCTGATAAACGAGGTAGTCTCTTTCGTCATACAGCAGGGTAAGGGGATTTTCGTTGATGCCACACTGCTTGTTGTGGGTATAGTGATGCTTATAATAACGATTTTTTTCCTGTTTAAGGACGGGGAAGCCCTTTACCACAGGATTTACGAAATAATACCTATGTCTGATAAGGACAAGACCTTCCTCCTTTCAAGGAGCTACAGAGCCATACAGGGGGTAGTGTTAGGTTCTGTTCTTACGGCAGTGGCACAGGGAATACTGTCTTTCATAGGCTACCTTGCCATAGGTCTTGAGATGAGTTATTTCTGGGCTTTCATCACCTTCGTTGCCGCTTTCCTGCCGATAGGCGGTGCTTCTCTGGTATGGATACCGGTGGCTATTTATACGCTTTTGACGAAGGGTTTCCTTCCGGCTTTCCTTTTTGCCCTTTACGGCACTTTCATAATATCCACCATTGACAACATAATAAAGCCGGTCGTTATAGGGGACAGGACGAACCTCCATCCTATGATACTGGTTTTTGCCATACTTGGGGGACTGAACCTGTTTGGCTTTATAGGTGTGTTTTTAGCACCTATCATACTGGTTATGATAGACAACATGCTACAGCTTTT
>JAADDT010000097.1 GCA_013153765.1 Aquificota bacterium | reverse complement strand
AACCTAAAATAGAGCTGAAAAACGGTGAGGAGTACTACATCACCATAGAGATAAAGGAAGGTCCCAGATACAGGCTTTCCGGTCTTGAGTTCAAAAACAACAACTACTACACGAGGGAGGAGCTTTTAAGCCGGTTCAAGGACGACCTTAAAATCGGAGATTACTACAACGGTGAAGTAATAGAAAAGCTAAAAAACGAAATACTGGACAAATACACGGACTTAGGCTTTATCTTCGCAATGGTTTACGTTGAAAAAATACTGGACAGGCAAAACAAAAAAGTAAAGGTAATATACGACATACAGCCGGGAGAGGTGTTCTACGTAGATAAGATAAACATATCCGGAAACTACGAATCACGGGATTACGTGATAAGGAGGGAGCTAAGGTTCGCCCCCGGAGACCTGTTTAGGAGACAGGACTTATACCGTTCCCAGACGAGGCTTTACAACCTTGGATTTTACAACGGCATAGGTTTTGACCCCCACGTTAAGGACGAGGGAGTGCTTGACGTTGACGTTAAGGTGCAGGAAAGGTTTACAGGACAGATATCCGTCGGTGCAGGATACAGCCAGCTTACAGGACTGTCCTTCTTCCTGTCTTTAAGGAAAGGGAACTTTTTAGGAACGGGAGACACGGCAAGCATATCCCTTACGCTGGGAACGACCTACAGGAACAACCAGCTTTCCTACATACACAGATGGGCTTTTTACAAGCCTGTAGATTTAGGTCTGTCCATTTACGACAGGTACGTTGACTACACCACGTTCGTATCGCAGAAACAGGGATTTTCCCCCTCCCTCACTTGGGAATTATCAGAATACTGGCGGATAGGAACGGGATTTGCCCTTGACAGAGTAAAATACAGCGACATTACGGAAGACGCCCCACAGCGTATTAAGGATCAGGAAGGGACTTACAGTATGTTTGCCACCTACCTTAACCTTACCAGATCAACCATAGACAACCCGATACTCCCTACAAAAGGGAGTAATTTCAGCATCACCTTCAAGGTAGGCTTCGGTTCACGGGGATTTTACAAAACCCACTTTTCCTACTCAAAATTCTTTCCGGACAAGCTGTTCTATACCGACTGGGTACTGTCCTTCAGAGTTAGGTACGGCGTAGTTGAAAAAAGAAAGGAAAAAATCCCCCTTGACGAATACTTCTTCGTCGGGGGAGACTTTACCATAAGGGGCTTTGACTACGGAATGGCAGGTCCATACGACGCAAACTACGACCCGATAGGAGCAAAACAGGAAATAATATACAACCTACAGCTGGCACACCCTATAGCGGAAAGGTTCCTATGGGGATACGTCTTTACAGACCTTGGTAAAGGCTACAACTACGGCAGTCCTTTCAAGGACCTTTACCAGTCTGTCGGTATTGGTCTGAAAATAGTCACACCGATGGCACCTATTGATATATACTATGGAAAGGTACTGAACCCGCCGCCGGGCGTGGGCAGTTCAAGGATAGGTTTTGTCCTTGGCACATTCTTTTAAATGGAGGTAAAAATGGTAAGGTTTGGATTTATAACGGCTTTCCTGCTGACGGCTTTTCTTACCGCTTTTGCACAGAACGTAGCCTTTGTTGACGTCCAGAAGGTTATGAACCAGTCAAAAAAGGGACAGCAGTACAAGAAAGAGATAGAAAGTAAAGTATCCTACTACCAGAAAAAACTGGAAAAGATAGACAAGCAGATAAAAGAAATAGAAAAACAGCTTGCCAGTCCAGTCCTGAGCGAAGAGGCGAAGGAGAAAAAAAGGAAAGAGATAGCACAGCTGAAGGCTAAAGGTCTGGAAATACAACAGCAGGCTGAAGAGGAGCTTTCCAAGATGAAAGCTCAGGCGGAAATGGAGCTGATAAAACTGATACAGAAAGTAACCGAAAGGTACGCAAAACAGCACAACATAGACCTTGTTTTCATAGGCGGAGCTATAGGTGGAGTGGTTTACCACGACAAGGCGATAGACATTACGGACAAAATACTTGAGCTTGTAAATAAGGAGCTGAAGTGAAGCTTTCACAGATTGCACAAAAGTACGGCGGAAAGCTTATAGGTGAGGACAGGGAAATAACAGGTCTGAAAAGCGTAAAGTCTGCCGGCGAGGGAGACCTTACCTTTCTGGCTGACAAAAAACTACTTCCCCAATTGGAAAACTCAAAAGCTTCAGCCGTTTTGGTATCCGAAGATTACGGTCTAAACATACCCCAGGTGGTGGTGAAAAACCCACAAACCGTGTTTTACAGCCTGCTTGAAGAATTCTATCCATTTTCACACCCTACAGGCGTATCACCTAAAGCGTCCGTCTCCCCCGATGCTGAAATCGGAAAAGAGGTGTATATAGGAGACTTTGCGGTAATTGAAGAAGGCGTGAAAATAGGAGACGGCGTAAAAATATACCCGGGCTGTTATATAGGAAAAAACACAGTGATAGGAAACGGCAGTGTGATATACCCTAACGTGGTAATATACGGCAACACTGAAATAGGAAAAAACGTGATTATCCACAGCGGAAGCGTAATAGCCGGAGACGGCTTTGGATACTACAAAGAGGAAGGGAAGCACAAAAAGATACCCCATATAGGAAAGGTGGTAATACAGGACAGCGTTGAGATAGGAGCAAACACAACGATAGACAGGGCTGTCGTTGACGAAACGGTAATAAAGGCAGGAACGAAAATAGACAACCTTGTTATGGTAGCCCACAACTGTGAAATCGGTGAAAACACCATATTGGTATCCCAAGTAGGCATTGCAGGTAGCAGTAAAATAGGCAAGAACGTAATACTGGCAGGTCAGGTTGGAGTGGCGGATCACATCACAATCGGAGACAACGTGGTGGTTACCGCAAAATCCGGCGTCGGGAAAGACCTTGAGCCTAACAAGGTTTACGGTTCGGGACTGCAGGCGATAGAATGGTCAAAATGGAAAAAGGTAATGTTTTACCTTTACAAACTTCCCGAAATCATAAAAAAGCTGAAAAAAACCTAAACTTCCCATAGATTATCAACGTTTAAAACAAATCTATAGGCTGGTATTATCCGTACCCGTTTCCCGTCCATATTCAAATCACCTTCCTCACTGTAGCTAACCAATAAACCCGTATCTACCCCCAAAAACTCCATAGCCTCTAAAAGACCTTCAATTTCCCTTTTCCTTGTCCCGCTTCCTTCCACAGAAAAACTTACCTGTACCGGCATCAATTTATCTCCCTTTACAACCACAAAATCACATTCCTTCTTTTCCTTAAAATAAAACAACCTGTACCCTTTCGCCTTTATCTCCTTTGCCACCATATTCTCAAGTAAAGCCCCTTTGTTTTCCTTGAAAGAAAACGTTAAGGCATTTATAAGTCCGTTGTCTATAAGGTACACCTTTTTTTGAGATAGTTCCGTTTTCACAATAGAAAGGGAATACTTCTTTACCAGAATTGAAAGGTATATGTCCTCCGTAATATCCAAATAGTGGTAAAGACTGTCCTTCCCTATTCTGTACCCTTGAGATTTTAATTCGTTGTATATGTTATTCACAGAAAGCGGTTTTCCAATACTTTCCACAAGCCTTTTTAAAAAATACTTTAGAACCGGTATATTGGTAATCTGGTATCTTTCCACCATATCCCGGAAGATCATTACTTCAAAATACTCCTGCAAAATCTTTATCTTCAATCCTGTATCCCCTGTAAGGACAACCTCAGGAAAACCACCGTAATACAAAAACTTATCAAAGGCGGATACGACCGTTGCTTTACCCTCAAGCAGATAAAGTTCCTTTTCAGAAAGTTCAATCCCGTTAAACCTTAAAAACTCCCGAAAACTTAAAGGATAAATCTCGTAAGTTATAGCCCTTCCCCGTAAAGAGGTGGCAATCTCCCTTGAAAGCAGTTTTGAGTTTGAACCGGTAATAAACACATTTTTTGAATAGTTATCGTACAGTCTTCTTACAAATCTTTCCCAGCCTGACACGTTTTGTATCTCATCAAAGAAAAAATAAACCCCTTCCAGCCTAATATCAGGATACAGTTCTTTATAAGCCTCCAACAGCAGTCCCAGTTCGGAAGCATTAATATCAAGCCTTTCATCTTCAAAATTTATATAAACGATTTTCTCCACAGGTTCGGTAGTCAAAATATCCTTTATGGTTTGGAACAGGACAAAGGTTTTTCCACTTCTCCTTACTCCTACGGCGGATACTATTTTACCTGTGCCTACAGGCAAATTTACATCACGGCGGATTAATTTTGGCAGTTTACCTGCGTGGAACTCGGCTATAAGCTGTTTAAAGATTTCTTTCCTTTTCATAAGGAAAATTTTATCATAACTTTCCTTCCTGCAAGGAAATTTTTTACACCGGCGTATTGAACTTTTTCTTTTTAGCTATAGAATAAACTTTATCCTTGTGGTATAATTCTTTTTTGTTAAAAATCAAAAACTGTTTTCAGGAGGTTTCCGTTAATGTCTATTACAGCAGAGAAAAAGCAGGAGCTTATAAAGAAGTTCGGAAGGTTTGAAGGGGACACAGGCTCTCCGGAAGTCCAGATAGCAATACTTACGGAAAGGATAAAGAACCTTACGGAGCACATCAAAGCAAACAAAAAAGACCTCCACTCAAGGAGAGGTCTTATCGGTATGGTTAACAAAAGGAGAAAACTGCTTAACTACCTGAAAAGGACAAATCCGGAAAGGTACAAACAAATAGTTGAAGAACTAAAAATAAGGGATAAAAGCGGAGAAAAGTAATGGGAGAAATAGGGGAAATTACCGTAAAAAAAGTTGAAACGGAAATAAACGGCACACCGCTTTCCATAGAAACGGGATATTTTGCAAGACAGGCAAGCGGAGCCGTTATAGTAAGGCAGGGAGAAACTGCCGTTCTGGTGGCTGTTGTGGTAGCCGAAGAGCCCCAGACGGACATAGACTTCTTCCCCCTTACGGTAGAATACAGGGAAAAGACTTACGCTTACGGTAAAATCCCCGGCGGTTTCATAAAAAGGGAAGGTAAGCCTAACGTAAGGGAAATACTGGTATCAAGGCTTATAGACAGACCTATAAGACCTATGTTCCCTAAAGGCTTTTTCAACGACGTTGTTATAACCGCAATGACCCTTTCAGCGGACGACAAGTACGACCCTGACGTGCTGGCTATAGTCGGAGCTTCCGCCGC
>JAADDT010000120.1 GCA_013153765.1 Aquificota bacterium | reverse complement strand
TCAACCTGCTTTGCCTCTTCAGGGGTCATTATAGCCTGCTTGCCTTTTACAGAGCATCCTGCTATGAAAGCCGTTATTATAAAAAGCAGTGTTATTTTTTTCATAACCAGTCCTCCTTTTCGGCTTACTCTACTTTCCTTTTTTATTATTTATTTATTTTAAAAATAATATATATAAATAATAATAATAGGCTGTGGATATGTGGATAACTCAAAAAATCCGTTGTTTTTCAATGATTTACACGGCAGTTTAATTGTGGATAACCTGTGGATAACTCGTTTTTGAAAAAAACGAGGATTTTCAGATACTTACAGGTTAGTATCCACTCACTTTCTTTATTTTTCAATAACTTATACCTGTGGATAACTTTGTGGATAACTCAAAAATTATCCACAGTCCCAGTCCAGTTATCCACATTTTTACCCCAGTTATCCACAGGAAAACGGTAGATGTGGCATGTTAAATTGTGGATAACTTTGTGAATTTCCTTTTATTTCAGACACTTACAAGCCGGTTTTTCCTATGTGGAATTGTGGATAACTTTTTTTATTGAAGATTTTTTTACCCTCTCGGCAAGTTCTAAAGCCGTTTTCCCTGAAACGGGATGTTTAAAGTCCGGCTCCACCTCCGCCAGCGGAATTAACACAAAATCCCTCTCCTCCATTCTGGGATGTGGTATGGTAAGCTTTTCGGACTGTAAAACCTTACTGCCGTAAAAAATCACGTCTATGTCTATCTCTCTGGGACCCCACCTGAACCTTTTTACCCTGCCAACCTTCCTTTCAGTCTCCTTTACGAAGCGGAGCAGTTCTTCAGGAGAAAGGTCTGTGTATCCGGAGATTACCGTGTTGTAAAAGTCAGGCTGGTCTGTAAAACCTACAGGACTTGAAAGGTAGATGGAAGCCTGTTTTATCCCTTTTATCTTTTCCGACAGGAGTAAAACCGCCTTTCTTATGAAACCTTCCCTGTCCCCAACGTTTGAGCCTAACGCCAGCACGACCTTTTCCAACTTACCGTCCTTAATGTTAAAATTATTGTATGAACAGTGTTATTTTAGCAGTTTTACTGGTGTTTTTTACGGCTTATACATACGAGATAGACGACCTGCTGGAAGAGGCTTTAAGCGAGGCTGAAAAGGAAACTTCAGAAAAATACTACAATCTGGCACTGAAACTTTTTAACGACGGCGTTTACAGGCTGGCTGTTGAGAACGGAGAAACCTTCCTGAAAAAAAACAACGCTGACATAAAAAAGGTTGAGGACATATTCCTCCTTCTGATAGTCTCCTACTACCAGATGAAACAGCCGGACAAAATCTACAGCCTGTATATGAAATACCTTAACTCCCCCATATCGGAGGACACGAAGAAAAAAGCCTTTATCTACACAAACAACCTGCTGGTCAGGAAAAAATTGTGGAAAAAGGTAAAGGCTTTAAGGTCAAAGTCAGCCCACCTGCTTGAGGAGATAAAACCTTTCCCCCCACTTGAAGGGAAGTATGCCCCTTTTGAGCCGGGAATTAACATATTCAGACTGAGGGAGGACAACCTGATAGGTTTTAACAGCATTTTCGTGTCAAAGGAAAACCAGACGCTTATAGAAATAGCAAAGAAGCTTGACATGGGATACGACGAGATGAAAATAGCCAATCCCCACCTTGACCCTTTTGACATTACGGAGGGAGAGGCTGTTTTCATACCGAGGAAAAGAATGTTGCCTGTGCAGGACTTTGAGTTTTATACCATATACATAAACCTTTCTGAAAAAAGGCTTTACTATCCTGTTATTTACGACGGAGACCCATACGTTATCACCTTCCCCGTAGGTATAGGCAAGGACAACACCAAATCACCTATCGGCGAGTTTAAAATCACCCAGAAAAAAAGAAACCCCGAATGGGTAGTTCCCAAATCCATCAGGGAGGAAGACCCTTCACTGCCTCCCGTTGTTCCGCCGGGACCTGACAACCCTCTTGGCGTTAGAGCTATGAGGCTGGGACATACAGAATACCTGCTACACGGCACCAGCAAAAAGTTCGGCATAGGTATGGAGGTAAGCCACGGCTGTATCCGTATGTACAACAGGGACGTTGAAAGGCTTTTTGAGATAGTTCCAAAAGGGACTAAAGTGGTTATTACAGAAAAGAGATACAAAATAATGAAAAACCACAAGGTTTTGATAGAAATATTTGAGCTTAACGAAAAGGACAAAAAAGAGCTACTTACAATACTTGAAGAAAAGGGAGTAAAAACTACGCCCCACCTGATAGAGTTTTACAACAGGGAGAAAAGGGGGTACGCAACCCCCCTTAACTGATTTACTTGGCTAAAGTTTTGCCCATTACCCTTTCAAGGTTTTCAGAAAGCCTGTCAAGTCTTGCTTCTAAAGCCTGAATTGCGGCAGAGTTGTCTTCTGTCTTCTGTCTGAGAGCGGCAAGTTCAGCCTTGATTTCTTCGTGTTCAGCGGCACAGGCGTTAACCTTGTTTTCCAGTTCGTTCAGCTTGTTAACAACCCTTGGATGCTCGGTGTTGTGCATCTGCTCAAACTGGCTTACCTTGCTTTCAAGGCTGTTTAGTTTCTCTAAAATTTTGGCATCTTGCTCGTCAACATAGGACTTGGTAGCACAACCGGTCAGAAGTGCTCCAGAAACCCCTATTACCGCAAATGCTTTCAGTGCTCTGTTCAACATAACCTACCTCCTTTGTTTTAGGTTTTTTTTAATAATTATAAGTGTATCATAAAAAATTTCCAATATTCTTAAGTTGTTATTGACCTGAAAACCTTTCTCTATTAATCTAAAACTATTTAAACATTTTGTCATTACCTTATCGGATTTAATTATGGAAAACCTGAAGCTTTTTGAAAGTGTAAACTGGCTTATAATGGACGTGGACGGCGTCCTTACAGACGGCAGTATTATTTACGACAGTCTGGGAAACGAGCTGAAAGTGTTCAGCGTGAAGGACGGTATGGGAATTACCCTCCTCCACAGAGCAGGGATAAAAACGGCAGTCCTTACCAGCAGAAACTCACCTATGGTAAAAAAAAGAGCGGAAGAGCTGGAAATAAACAGGATAATACAGGGAGCAAAGGACAAGCTGGAGCTTTACGGCAGGCTGAAGGAGGAGGAGGGATTTATGGACAGTGAGGTGGCTTACATTGGAGACGACTACGTTGACCTACCGGTTATGAAAACGGTGGCAGTTCCCATAACCGTGCCGGACGCCCCGGAAGAGCTGAAAAAAACAGCCCTTTACATCACGCAAAACGGCGGTGGAAAAGGTGCTGTTCGTGAGGTTTGCGAGCTGATACTGAAGGCAAAAGGCGTTTTTGAACAGGTAGTAAAACCGTATATAGGCTGAAAAATGGAAAGGGACAGGAAAAAGTGGAACGAAAAATACTCCTCCGGACAGTTTCCGTGGACAGAGCCTTCCCCAATAGTAAAGGAGTTTTACACACTTGCAAAAGGTAAAAAAGCCCTTGATATAGCCTGCGGGACAGGTAGAAACGCCCTTTTCCTTGCGGAAAAAGGTTTTACCGTTGATGCCGTGGACATTTCCGACGTAGCCCTGAAGGAGCTGAAAGAAAAAAACCCTGCTGTAAACACCATAAACGCAGACCTTGACTTTTACAGCATACAGCCAGACAGCTACCACCTGATACTGAACATAAACTACCTTAACAGAAGGCTTATCCCACAGATAAAGGAAGGTCTGAAAAAGGGAGGCGTTGTAATATTTGAGACCTTCACGCTAACGGAGGAGGAAGGTTTTTTCAAGCCGGAAAACAGGGATTACATGCTCCGCAAAAACGAGCTACTCCACCTGTTTTCAGACCTTTATGTGGTTTACTACAGGGAAGGCGAAAAAATAAAGGCTGACGGAGAAAAGGCTTTCGTCTCCTCCATCGTGGCGGTTAAGAAGTGTTAAAACTTGCCGGCGTAAAACTCAAAATAAACCATAACGAAAGGCGTTGCCTTAAAGCCCCTGTCCCTGTTCCAGTCAGTTCCTACCTGCAGGTTAAAAAAAGCCCACCTTTTCCAGAAGTTAGCCCTGAACCTGTGCCTTACGGTGTATCCACCTACCCTGCCGTTTATTATCCTGTCCTGCCTTATCCCACCCCCAAAGTCAACAGCCGTCCTGCCCTTTTTAAAAATTCCGTATCTCCTCAGGTACGTATAGTAATTGAGCCTCTGGAAATGCAGGTCTGAAGCGTTGTACCTTTCAAACAGTATCCTCCATACTGTCTCGGGAGCTATTAACCTGTCTATGTAAAGCTGTGTCCTTTCCTCAAGCTTGTAATCTGAAAACCGGTAAGTGGCTTTAAACCTCTGGAACAGCGTAATCTCCCACCTCTTGTATATGACGGGAAGCGTGAATATCTCGTACTTGCCGTAAACTTTAGGAATGCCGGATATACCTACAGAAACCCTGTGTTTCAAAAGAGTTATCTTCCTTTTTCCCCTTCCCCCGTCCCTCCTCCGGTCTTCCTTTACAACCACCCTTAACAGCCTTTTTTCAAGTTTCCTTAAACGGAACTTAAGGTCTGTGTTAAGTATGGTCTGGTAGTCTGGTTCGCCCGTGTACCTGAAGCCTGCCCTGAAGCGGAGGTATGCACGGCTTTCCTCCTTTGCCCTCTGGTCAGCAAAAAAACGGTCTATCTTTTCAACGGTTGAATATACCAGATAGGATATCTCCCTGTGGAGTATTTCTACGAAGTTTTCTTCAGAATAAGCCTGTGAAAACAGGAGGGACAGGAGAAAAACCGCCCTCCCGACGGACTTTCCCATCTTCCCATCTTTTATTCAAACAGCTTAAGGAATGTTTCAAACGCCTCTTCAAGCTTTGATACTTCCGTTCCGCCTCCCTGTGCCATGTCAGGACGACCGCCTCCCTTTCCTCCAACGACTGGAGCTACCTGTTTTATTATATCCCCTGCCCTGAACCTGCCGGTAAGGTCTTTTGAGACGGCAACAATCAGATTTACCTTGCCCTTTTCCCTGTCTGTGGAGGCAAGGAGGACTACAGAACTTCCAAGCTTTGAGCGGACGACGTCAGCAAGGTCTCTCAATTCGTTAGGTGAAAGCCCCTCAACCTTTCCGTAAGCTACCTTAAAGCCTTCCTTCTCCACAACCGTCAGAAGGTCCATTATTTTGTCAACTACTGACTTTTTCTTTATGCTTTCAAGCTGTCTT
>JAADDT010000077.1 GCA_013153765.1 Aquificota bacterium | reverse complement strand
TCCATACTGCCGCCTCCAGTCCCCTCATGTCGTTCTGAACCCTTTTTGCCTGTGCGTTTTTGATAAGCTCCTGACCTTTAAGGATTGCCCCAAGTATGATACCTATGATAACCAGCACTATAGCCAGTTCAATCAGGGTAAAACCTTTTTGTTTGTGTTTTTCCTTCATTTTACGCTCCTCCTTAAGTTTTTTTTTACGTTCCACCGATAATATTAATATCGGAATTTATTAACATATTTGCAACTTTTCATTTCTTAATTTAAATTAAAAGTGTGAATTTATCATGAAAATATTTTCGGCATACGTAAGCAACAAAATAAGAAAAGGTCTGACGGTAAAAAGGGAGGGAAACAGGCTACAGTTCATCTCCTTCGGGAAAAAAAGCAAAAATGTTTACCTGTCCCGTTTTTATCCGGATTTTGTTTTCACCACCGTCCAGCTCCCTCCCGTTGAGGACCGGGATACCTTTGAGTTTTTGCTGAAAAACAAGATTAAAGGCGTTCTGGAAGAAAACAGAAATTACCTTTTTTTATACTTTCCTGTGGAAAGGATTTCGGAAAACGAGATAAAGTACGACGTTTACGCCCTGCCGGAGGAGGTTTATTTTGAAACGGCACAGCTTTTAAACCTGCCTGTTGAACAGGTGGTTTTGTTTACCTTAGCCCCCTTTTCCCTGATTCCGTTTTCCCAACGGCTGGTTGAAGGTGTTGCCTTCCACTTTTACGCCGACAGGGAGAAGGTTATCATAACCGTATCGGAAGGGGACAGACCTGTATATTCAAGGAACATTCCCGTTCCGGAAGAGATAGGAGAAGAATACGGAGAACTACTTTACGAGCATTTCAACCTTACCTATACATACATATCCCAGAACCTACAGCTTCAGGTTAAAGGTGTTGTTTTAAGCGGTGAGGCTGGAGAAAACAGGGAGCTGTTAGAAAGCGTTAGGGAGCTTACGGGAAGTGAGCCTTTAGTACCGTCTGCAGAAACCTTTATAAAAGGTCTTTCACAGAAAGATTTTATGGAGTTTTTCATACCGATTGGAACAGCCTTCCTTGACGAAAGGTACGACTTTTCCCCCTACTACCTGAGAAAGGAAAGGAAGGTAAACTCACTGCTGAAAGCCCTTACGGTCTTTTTCCTTGCCATCGGCGTTTTGGGACTGGTTGCCACGTACGGCGTTTACTCCCAGTACAGGGAAAAGGTTGAAAGGCTGAAACAGATAGACGGCAACATAAAAAAGGTTAAGGAAGAGATAAAAAGTACCTTCGGCAGTCCTGAGGAGGTGGACTTTTTCAAAAGAGTTTTCCTGCTGAAAAACAAAGCTGTGGAGACAAACCCTTTATACGTTTTTAACAAAATATACAAACTGCTTGCCCTTCTTGAGGAGGAAAAGTTAGAGCTTTACACCACAGGGAATTTACAGCAGATTTTCATCACCGCCGAGCATTCCTTTGACAGCGTCTCTGAGATGGTAAACTTTAGGGACGAGCTGAACAACATTCTGGACAGCCTGAAAGAGTTTAAGATAGACAAAAAAGTATCAACAGGTAAGGACGGTTTTTCTCTGTCAGTTATACTGAAGCTGGAGCGGAGGATTGATGAAAGGGAGTAAAATGTATCCCCTTTACCTGCTTACTGTTCTGGGAGTGTTTTTGGTATTCACCGCTTATGCGGTGCTGAAGGAGGTTAACCTTGAGCTGGACAGGAAGATAGACACCCTTTCACAGCATTACCATAGGCTTTTAAAGAAAAAAACCGAATACCTGATACTGAAGGAGGACGTTAAAAGGCTGAACCTTAAGCCGGTCAGCAAAAAGGAGGCTGTGGAGCTGGTGCTGGAAACGGCTGACAGGCTTGTAAAGATGTACGACGGCAAGATAGTGAAGGATTTGGTCAGGAACGGGAAGACCTATTCCATAACAATCGGCTTTGATTACTATCCGGAAAGTGGAGCAGACCTGTACGACTTTATAAAGGAGCTTACAACACCTTTCAGACCTATCGTGCTGGTAAGACAGTTTAAGTTAATACAGACCGCTTACGGCAGTAAGGTTTATTTTGAGGTTGAGATAGCCCAGCCGTTTATAGGTAATGGAAATGGAAAGTAAAATGCTAACTCCAAAGGACATATTTTATATGGTTCTGCCTGTTGTTGCAGGTCTGGTTCTGTTTGTTATCGGGATAAACTACGGCAAAAGGCTTGTTCCTATGCCTGCGGTGGAGGAGGACTTTTCCTTCCTTGAGGAGATGGAAAAAGGTATCTTTACCGTCAAGCATCCTGAGGTTAAGTTTATAAGCAGGGAGCTTTTTGAGATTATTTTGGAAATAAGACCGTATCAGGAAAAGGTACACCTGCCGGACAGGGATGGAAGGGAAAGGCAGACCGTAAAGCAGGAGCAACCTCCCCAGTATAAGGTAAGCTTTATATACATAGGAAAAGGCAGATACGCAATAATAAACGGTAAGCTTTACAAGGAAGGGGACATTCTCCCTTCTGACGAAAAGATAGTAAAGATTACAAAAAACGGAGTACTAATAAAAGGAAAGTGGGGTGATAGATGGTTAAAGTTTTCAGGCTTTTAGCTTTAATAACCGTTTTTACGGTTGTGTTGCCCGCCTGCTCCACTAAAAAGGAAGCTGTGGATAAGGCAGAGAGGGAAGCGGTAAAGCCGACGGCGGTGGTAGAGGGGGAAAAGGATTTTGTGCCTAAATACAAGGTCTACAAGCAAAAGGAAAAGCCACCTCCCCCGCCCCTCGTGGTAAAGCCCACGCTTAAGGAGATATCACCTATAGAAGGTAAGTTTTTCACCTTCTCGGCGGACAACGCCCCTTTAAAGACGGTACTGTACGCTCTGGCGAAGGATTCAGGTCTTAACCTTGCCATCTCTCCAGACGTGCCTGTGGACATTCCAATAACGGCAAACTTTAACAACACACCGGTAAAAACAGCCCTTGAGATAATAACGGACATAGCCGGCGTTTACTACAAAATTAAAGGAAACGTGATACATATAACACTTACCGAGACCAAAACCTTCCACATTCCTTACGTTCCGGTGGCGTCTTCCTACTCTGCCGACCTTGGGGGAGACGTGCTTGGAAGTACTGGAACAGGAACGGGAAGCGGTGGATACGGCAGTAGCTACGGCGGTATATCAACAACGCCTGCGGCGGCTAACCTGAAAGGTGATTTTTCCCTCCAGTACGAAAATCCTGAAGGGGACAACGATTTTTACTACCAGCTTGAGCAGGCACTTACAAGGATACTTGGTACAGGCGGAAGGAGAAACCAATCACCAAACAGTTTTACCTTGAACAGGTTTGCCGGCGTCCTGATAGTGACGGCAACAAAGGACAAGATGGAGCAGGTTGAAACCCTGATTAAACGGCTGAAAAAGGAAGCCAAAAAACAGGTTTTGATAGAAGCAAGGATAGTTGAGGTAGCCCTGAGCGACGAGTTCAGGTACGGTATAGACTGGGACTTACTGATGAGGGATTTCCTCGGGACGGGAGCGTCCGTAAGGATGGTTCAAAACCTTGCACTTGGAACCGCTTACGGAAGCGTTTACATCACGGGAGCAGACTTCCAGTCAGTAATTAACGCCCTTGCAAGGACAGGTGAGATGGAAACGCTCTCAAGCCCCCGTATAAGGGTTCTTAACGGACAGACAGCCCTCATATCCTCCGGAATGGTAATACCTTTCTGGGAAAAAAGGGTGACCACCGTAACCGGCACAACAGCAACACAGCAGGTTTACTACATCAGAACGAACGTTCTGGACGGAATACTCCTTGGCGTCACACCTTACATTGAGGACGGTGAAATACTGATGAACATCGTACCTGTCTCAACCAAAATAGAGGACATAAGACAGCTGGTAGAGGAAAACCGCGTCGTGGCTGAAGCTCCCGTTTTAAATGTGAAAGAGGCAGGTACTATGGTCAAGGTAAAAGACGGGGACCTGATCATAATAGGCGGTCTGATAGGTAAAGACAAAAGGAAAGTGGTAAGCAAAATACCTGCCCTTGGAGACCTTCCCGGCATAGGTGCATTATTCAGGAAAGAGGAATATATTAATCAAAAGAGGGAATTAATAATTTTCCTCCGCCCTACGATCATAAAGGTGCATTGAGGAGCTTATGAGCCTTATAGTCCAAACACTTAACAGGCTGAAAGGAAGCAGTAAAAGGAAGCCTGTTCCCCCCGGACTTGGGAGCAGGAAGCCGGAAAGGAACGGAGAGCAAAAGCTGATAATCTACGGCGGGATTATAATACTGCTGGTTGCCTTCCTGTCAATACTCCTCCTAAACAGGGAAAAACTGCTTTATCCGGATAGGACTAACCTGCTTGTTGAAAGGGAAGCCCAACCTGTGGTCAAGGCTGAAAAAAAAGAGGTGGCACAGCCAAAAACAGTTGAAACGGAAGAAAAGCCGGTTTTACAAAGGACGGAAGCGGAAGAAAAACCACAGCCGGTAAAAACCGTATCCCGGGAAGAAAAGCCTGCTCCGAAAATACAAGCAGTGGAAAGACCGGCTGTAAAAAAAACAAGACCTGAAAACAAAAAAACGGAAAACAAAAGCACCGAACACCTTTACACCGCATACCTCCATCAGGGAAACACATACCTAAAAAGTAAAGAGTACGGAAAAAGCCTTTACTACTATAAAAAAGCCCTTGCCATAAAAAAGGACAGTAACCTTTTGAAAAACATTATCCTGCTGAAAATCATAACGGGAGACAGGGAAGGGATAGAAAGGGAGATAGCCCTTTTAAACGATAAAAACGCTCTGGCTGAAGTCGTTTTAGGTCTAATAGGTATGGGAAAGGTTGAGGAAGCGGAAAGGCTGGCTGAAAAATACCTGTCCGGCGTGGACTCACCTTACGTCCTTTACGTGAAAGGAATTCTCCTTGAGAAAAAGGGACTTTACAGGGAGGCACTGCCCTTTTACAGGCAGGCTTACAGCCTGAAGCCGGAGGACCCTTATCTGGGATACGCATACGGCAGGATACTTGAGATTATGGGAATGGAAGAAAAAGCTTTAGCGGTTTACAGGCAGGTTATCAGCCTTGAGGGAGCTGGGGAAGAGCTAAAAAGGATAGTTGAGGAAAGAATACAGGTCTTGAGGTAAAAGATGAACAGGAAAGGTTTCACCTTAATAGAGCTTGCGATGGTTCTGATCATAGCCGGTCTCCT
>JAADDT010000060.1 GCA_013153765.1 Aquificota bacterium | reverse complement strand
TACCGTATTTTACTGGGAATTGTTAACGATATCTAAATAAAAGGTGTACCTGTTTTTACCCCTCTGTTTTGAACGGTACATTGCAAAATCGGCGTGTTTCAGGAAGGTCTCCCCGTCCTTTGCGTCGTCAGGCATTATGGATATGCCTATGCTCGTGCCTATCCTTATCTCCTTACCGTCTATAAAGAACGGCTCTCCCATGCTATTTATTATTTTTTTAGCTATCTTTTCAAGTACCTCCCTGTCGCTAACCCCTTCAATCAGTATTACAAACTCGTCCCCCCCGAGCCTTGCCACAAAGTCGTCCTTCCTTACAGAACCCCTCAGCCTTTTTGCCACCTCTTGGAGCAGTTTATCCCCAACCTCGTGTCCGTAAGTGTCGTTAACCTGCTTGAAGCCGTCAAGGTCAAGGAAAAACAGGGCGGACTTTGTGCCGTCCAGCTTAGCCTTTTCAACGGCTGACCTTATTTTTGACATCAGGTAAACCCTGTTCGGCAGTTTGGTAAGGTTGTCGTAGTAAGCAAGGTCTTTAAGCTTTTTCTCCTTGTGTTTTCTGGTGGTTATGTCAGACACCATCAGTATGTAGTTTGACACCCCGTCCCGACCCTTAACCTGCACGATTGAAAGCCAGACCGGAAACATTCCACCTCCCTTCCTTACGGCGGTAAGTTCACCCTGCCACTTACCTTCCCTTTCAGCCTTACCCCACAGACCGTCAAAACCCCTTTCACCTGCGTAAAACAGCGAAAGCTCTTTCACGTTCCAGCCTACAAGGTCTTCCCTGCCGTAACCGGTAATCTGGGAGAAAGCCTCGTTAACCCTGAGTATCTGACCGTTCCTATCGGTTATCATAATGCCTTCAAGGGCGTTTTCAAACACCATTGAGGCAAGCTTCAGCTCCCTTTCTGCGTTCTTCCTTTCCGAAATGTCCCTTATTATGAGCTGTATGTACTTCCTACCCCTTATTTCAAACACGCTGGCTGAAACCTCCGCAGGATAACCTGACCTGTCCCTCGTTTTCACCACAGCCTCAAACCTGATGTGTCCCTTTTCCTGCAGTTTTTTCAGCCAGCGGTCGTAAACCCTCCTGAAGCCTTCACCGAAAATGTCCTTTATGTTCAGCAGTTTCATATCAAACTTTGAGTAGCCTATCTGGTAAAGGGCTTTCCTGTTAGCGTCAAGTATGCTCCCTTTCATTCCGGCTATTATGATGGCGTCGTTTGAGTACTCAAAAAGGTTCCTGTACCTTTCCTCACTTTCAGCAACCTTCTGGTAAATCTGGTGTATCTCCGTAATGTCCTGCACTATACCAAGCACCGTCCTGTGGTTGTTCAGTATCTTTACCTTTTCCCTGATTATCTTCACGCCGGCAGGCGTCTCAACCTTGTATTCAGCCTCGTAAGGCACGCCGTTTTTTATGGCGTTAAACCTCTTCCTCCTTATCTCGTCCCTGTACTGTGGCAGGATTACCTGAAGGAAAGCCTCAAAATCATAACTGCACTTATCTGCAGGACAGTTAAACACCTCCACAGCTTCCTGTGAAAGGTAAAACTCCATGTCCGGCAGGTGTACCTCCCAGTAGCCTACTTTGGCAAGCTTTTGGGCTTCGTGGAGCTTCTCCTTTATCTCCTCTATCCGCTTTTTTGCCTGCAAAAGCTCCTGCTCCCTTTTTACCTTGTCCGTAATGTCCCTCAAAATCCCCAGAAAGGCAGGTTTTCCCTCAAAAGGTATTATGGAAGGATTTACCTCAAACACCTTCTCACTGCCTTCGGCTGTTTTCAGCTTTACTACCTTTTTTGAGCCGTCCTTTTTAAGCCTGCTGAACTCCTCCTCAGGCAGGAACAGGTAAACGGGCTTTCCCCTTATGTCTTCAGGCTCGTATCCCAAAAGCCTTTTTATCTTTGAGTTAACGTACCTTATCCTGTCGTTCTGTATGATTACGATTATCTCGTTAACCCCCTCTATTATGGACTTCCACTTTTCCTCCTGCTCCTTCAGTATCCTTTCCCTTTCCTCCTTAACCCTTATCCACTGGGCAAAACCTGTAAGCGTCAGTATTATCCCCGGAAGCTTTACGAATATTTCGGAAATGCTCAAGGTCAGTATGGACTGGTTCGTAAGGAAGTGTGCAACGAGGAAAGACTGGGATATTATTAAAAAAATAAAACCTGCGTTCATAGGCAGATAGACGGACTTTATGTTCTTGAGCCTGTGGCTTATCTGGTAGCCTATCAGTATGAAAATAAGGGCTACCACGTTCGGGATAAGAAGGGAATAGTTTATCTCTTCCCTTATTCCGTTGTAGTAAACGTTTATAAGCAGGACGGCTATTATTAACCCTGTCCCTACAGCAAGTCTTAACATTCTCCCCCGCTCGGATTGTTAGTAATTTTATATATAATAATCCCCCTCGGCTTATCTTACAACACTTTACCCCTGACCGTTTCCTGTTTAAAATAATTGTTATATAATTCTTATTAATTATATTGATTTTTAATAAAAATTTATTAAGTGGAGAAAACAGATGGCGGCGAAAAAAACCGTATTAAGTATTGCTATTGATAAAGACCTGCTTGCAAAACTGAAACAGCTGTCCACAGAAAAGGGATACTCGGTCTCAAAATTAATAAGCAAGCTTTTGGAAGAGGCACTTTACCTTGAGGAAAACGTCTTTAAGGACGAGATATACAAGAATATAGACTGGCTCAGTGAAGAGTGGAAGGACAAGCTTCAGGTATTGTTCACCAAGGTTCTTGACACCACACCTGACCCTATATGGATAAAAGACCTTAACCTGAGGATAATCTATGTAAACCAAGCGTTTGCGGACATATTCGGCATAAACAAGGAGGAGATAATAGGAAAAAGCGACATAGAGTTCCTCCCCCCTGAAGTGGCTAAAGAGTGTATATACAGCGACATGAAGGCACTTGAAAGTAAGTCCTCCTCCCACTCTATAGAGAAGGTAAAAACCCCTGACGGGAAGGAGGTAATACTGGACGTTATTAAGACGCCAATCTACAACAGGACAGGAAAAATAATAGCAATACTGGGCATATCAAGGGACATTACAGAGTTTATAAAGATACAGGAAGAGCTTGAGAAGAAAAACAAGGAGCTTGAGGAGGCTTACAAGAAGCTGAGGGAGTTTTACGAGTACGACGTGGTTACAGGTCTTTACAAGAAAGGAAAACTCCTTGAGCTGATAAAGGAAGCTTTAAGCCAGCTGGAGGAGGACAAAAACCACACACTCATACTGATGGAGGTCTCAAACCTTACCCACGCCAACGAGATGTACGGATACGAGTTCGGAAGTACACTGCTGAAAAAGTTTTCAAAACTGCTGAAGGAGAAGCTTGAGGAAGCGGGATTTGATTTCGTCTTCGGTAAAATCGGAGGGAACAAGTTCGGACTGCTGATAAAGGGCGACGTGGTAAACAGGAACGTTCTGAAGAAATTTTTAAACTTTATAAAATCAATCAGGATAACGACCCCGGACGAGGAGAGCTTTTTCGTCCCTAAAATCACTTTCGTCGTAAGGAAGGTCAGTAAAAAGGACATTCCTGACCTTGAAAAGATACTCCTGCAGATGGAGGACATTATTTCACACCTGAGGGAAAGCGGTAGAAGAAGCTTTATCATAATGAAAAACCAGCCTACCATATACAGGAGGGCTATAGAGTTTGAAAAGCGGATAAGGAAGGACATTGAGGAGGGCAGGTTCCACCCTTACCTGAGACCTATAAAGAAGACGGAAGACCTTCAGACGGCAGGCTACGAGGTTGTGTGCGGTTTTGAAAGCCTGTCAGAAAAGGACGTTTGCAACCTGCTTGAAAACATATACCTTGAAAACACCTTCAGGACGGTAGATCAGAAGCTTTTTGAGATAATAAAGAAAAAGGTTTATCCGAAGACGGACAAGCTCCTTTTTACCAGACTGAGGCAGACCACCATTGACAGGATTTACAACCTGCCTGACGACAGGATTACGAAGGACATTCTGTACATAAAAGACAGGACTGTTTTTATGCTGTCAGAAAACACCTTCGTAAACAGCTACTCAACCATACAGGAGGTTAAGGAGGCTTACAACCTGAAGCTCTGCCTTGACAACTTCGGAGCAGGAACAACCTCAATAAAGATGCTTACCAGAATGGTTGAGCACAACCTATTCCAGTACTTGAGGATAAACAGGACTTTCATAAAAACCTCCGTTTACTCACCTAAAAGGAAAAGGATTTTGAGAGGCGTTTTAAACATAAGCTCAGAGTTCGGCATAAAAACGATAGCCACCGGCATTGACAACGAAGACCTTTATAACTTTGCTAAGGAACTGGGATTTGACTTTGCTGAAGGTGATTTTTTAGGGAAGATAATAGAGATAGACCAGCTTAAGGATTAGGCAACGTTAACCAGGTTAAACCTGTCCCCGTACTTCCTGAAAACAAGCTCCTTCAAATCCTGATGTTTTTCCAGCTCCGGGTCTTCCCCTATCAGCTTTTCAGCCTCTTTTTTTGCGTATTCAAGTATTATCCTGTCTTTAGGTCGTGAAAAGTCAGCAATGCTGAAGTTAAACCTGCCGGACTGGGCGGTGCCTATAATGTCCCCGCCTCCCCTGAGCCGTAAGTCCGCTTCGGCTATCTTAAAGCCGTCGCTGGTTTTCACCAGAATTTTCAGCCTTTCCAGCGTTTTAAGCCTCCTTTTTTCTTCCTCCGGATTTTCAGCCTTCTTCTTGAAGCGGGAAGGTACGACCAAAAAACAGTATCCGCCGTGCTCACCCCTGCCTATCCTTCCCCTTAACTGGTGTATCTGGGATAGACCGAAGCGGTGAGCATCCTCTATAACCATAACGGTGGCGTTAGGTATGTCAACGCCAACCTCTATAACGGTAGTTGAGACGAGCAGGTCCCCTTCACCTTTCCTGAACTGCTCCATTATTTTGTCCTTTTCCTCTTGGGACATTCTGCCGTGGAGGAGGAGTATCTTTTTGTCCGGAAAGTATTCAGACCACTGCTTAAAGCCTTCCTGTGCGGACTTTAGCTCCATCTTCTCGCTTTCTTCTATTAAGGGATAAACGACGAAAGCCTGCCTTCCCTTATCAAGCTCCAGCCTTATCCTGCCTATCATAATCTCCCTTTCGTCCTCGTAGTAAAGGACTGTTTTTACGGGCTTCCTACCTGCCGGCATCTGTTTTATTATGGA
>JAADDT010000010.1 GCA_013153765.1 Aquificota bacterium | reverse complement strand
CCTTCCGGTATGTTAGCCAGCGTATAGGGAACGCCTATCTCGTTGTTGTAGTTCCCTGCCGTTGAATAGACGGGAAAAAACTCTTTTAGAGCAAAAGCCGTCAGCTCCTTGGTTGTTGTCTTTCCACTTGTGCCGGTAATCGCCACCACCGTGGAAAGGCTTTTCCTTTTGTGTTTTCCAACTTCCGTCAAAGCCTGAAGGCTGTCCCTTACAGGCAGTTCACCTTCCAGTCCTGTAGGTTTTTCGGAAAAAAAGCCTATAGCTCCCCTTTCCAGTGCATCGGGAATAAAGCTGTGTCCGTCAAACCTGCTTCCTTTCAGAGGGACGAAAAAATCACCTTCCTTCACCTTACGGCTGTCTATACGGAAGCCGGATATTTCCTTCCGTAGAAAGTGGGAAGGGAAACTGCCCTTTACCTGTAAAAGCTCTACCAGTTCTTTAACTTTCATCACCATTATTCTATAATTTTCCTTACATTTTTTGGAAGGGACTGACGGAGAAAGATATGGATTTTAACATAATGAACCTGATTTTTATGGTGCCTGCCCTCCTGTTTGCGGTTATAGTCCACGAGCTTGGACACGGGATAGTCGCTTACAGGCTGGGAGACCCGACTCCAAAGCTGGCAGGGAGGCTTACCTTAAATCCCATTCCACACATTGACCCGGTAGGGTCAATAATCCTGCCTGCAATCTTACTGCTTTTAAACTCACCTTTCCTGTTCGGCTGGGCAAAGCCCGTCCCTGTAAATCCTATGAACTTCAAGAAATTAGGCTACCGTCTTGGTATGGCGATAACGGCTTTTGCAGGTCCCGGCGTCAACTTCCTGTCGGCTGTCTTTTTCGGCTTGCTTTTTCAACTGCTTTCCGCCCCCCAGACGCTTTCCGCAATAGCCTCCCTATTCGGTAAAGAGTTTGTATCTGCGGTTATACTGCCCATACTTATTTTCCTCAAGTACTCGGTAAGCATAAACGTGGTGCTTGCCCTGTTTAACCTGCTTCCCATACCTCCCCTTGACGGCGGAAGGATTTTGATGAGCCTGCTACCGCCCCATCTGGAAAGGAAGCTTGAACCTCTTGAGCAGTGGGGTTTTTTCATAGTGGTGCTTTTAATAATGGTAGGTGCTTTTAAGTATGTTATCTATCCCCCGTATGCGTTTTTGGTTTCGGTGTTGTTGGGTCGTTGATTTAAGTCATTGAAAGGTCAGGCAGGCAGGAATGTAGAATATGGCGTATAATTGAGATTGAATATAAATTAAATTTAGGACGGTGCTATGAGGCTATCTGAAGTAGGCAGGGGAAAGCAGTGTCGGGTTAAGGAGCTGTACCTTTCTCCGGAGATGAAAAGGAAACTACTTGAACTGGGTCTTTTTCCGGGACAAATTGTTGAAGTACTTCAGGATGCCCCATTTGGAGGTCCTGTGAAGATAAAGGTTGGGGATTACTGTCTCGCACTGCGGAAGTCGGAGGCGGACAACATAGAGGTTGAGGAATGTAATGTCCAGTAAGGTCATAAAGGTTGCGGTTGTAGGTAATCCAAATACAGGAAAGTCAACGCTTATAAACGCACTGGCAGGAACAAACCTGCACGTTGGGAACTGGGCAGGGGTTACGATAGAAAAGAAGGAAGCCTTCCTTAAATACAAAGGGTACGAAATACACCTTATAGACCTTCCCGGCGTTTACAGTTTAGGCAACAACACGGCTGAAGAAAAGATAACCATAGAGTTCCTTATCAGGGAAAGACCTGACGTGGTTATTGACGTGGTGGATGCCACTAACCTTGAAAGGAACCTGTACCTGACGATACAACTCCTTGAGCTTGAGCTACCTCTCGTAATAGCCCTGAACATGTGGGACGAGGCAAAAGCCAAGGGAATAGAGATAGATTACAAAAAACTTGAGGAGCTTCTGTGCGTAAAGGCTGTTCCCGTGTCGGCTGTAAAGGGTGAAGGCGTGCAGGAGCTACTGGAGGCGGTGGTTGAAGTTTACGAAAGCAGGGGAAAGGAAAGGGAAGAAAAGTGCGTCCTCCATTTTGAAGACTATCTGGAGGAGGAGATAAAATACCTGCTTGAAAAGATAGAAAAGATACAGCCTGTTTTACTTGACCTTTATCCAAAAAGGTTTCTGGTAATATCCCTTATAGAGGGAAACACTTTCTTCATAGACATTCCCATAAGCGACGAGCTGAACAGGGAGATACTGAAGGTAAGGGAAAGGCTGGAAAAGATGTACCACAAGGACATAGTCTCCCTTATCGTTGAGGAGCGGTATTCAATAATAATAAGCATCACAGAGCAGGTTGTAAAGAAACACAAGGTAAAAAAGGCTGACATTACTTACATTCTGGACAGGCTTTTTCTACACAAGGTTTTTGGACTGCCGGTTTTTTTCTTCCTTATGTGGCTGTTGTTTGAGTTTACATTTGAGCTTTCCTCACCGTATATAGACTGGATGGACAGCGTAATCTCCTCCTTTATAGCTCCGCTGGTAGCCCATTGGCTTTACGAGGCGGGAGCTTCGCCTTGGCTACGCTCCTTCATCGTTGAAGGGGTGATAGGCGGTGTTGGTTTTGTGGTGGTTTTCGTGCCTGTTTTGTTTTTCCTCTACCTGTTTATGGCTTTCCTTGAGGGAAGCGGTTATATGTCAAGAGCCGCATTCCTGATGGACAGGTTCATGTCCGTTTTAGGCTTGAGCGGAAAGTCCTTCATACCTATGATTATAGGCTTTGGCTGTAATGTTCCTGCCGTTTACGCCACCAGAACGCTTGAGGACAGGAAGGAGAAAATACTTACCGTCCTTATGATACCTTTTATGTCCTGTGGAGCAAGGCTTACCGTTTACGCCTTTTTCGTAACCATATTTTTCAGGGAGCATAAGACGATTGTAATAATGTTCCTATACCTGCTGGGTATTGCCGTTGCCGTCGTTGTGGCATTCGTTATGCATAAACTCTTTTTCAAAACGACCTCCCATCACTTCATACTTGAACTGCCTCCCTATAGACTGCCGACGTTAAGGTTCATACTCCGTAATGCGTGGATAAGGACTAAAGCTTTCCTTTACGAAGCAGGCACTTTCATTTTTGCCACCTCCGTTATTATTTGGTTTTTACTCCACATTCCCATCGGGGTGAAAAAGCCGGAAAACTCCGTTTTCGGCATGATCAGTAAAACGGTAGCACCGGTATTTGAACCGCTGGGTTTTGGAAACTGGCAGGCGGCAGGCTCTCTCCTGTCCGGCTTTGTGGCTAAGGAGGTGGTGCTTGCCACAATGGGAAACATCTATTCGGGACAGGTGGTAAGGGAAGGTGATCTGGAGGAGATAGACCTGAAGGAAAAGCTGATTGAGATAGGTAAAGGCTTTATTCAGGCTAACATTGAAGCCGGGAAAAGGCTGATAACCTTTTTCGGTATCCTTTCAGACGGGGAGGAAACACTGCCGGTCGGGGAAAACAGGTCTTTGGTGGAAACTGTAAGGAACGCTTTCACGCCTCTTACAGCCTTTTCGTTTATGGTGTTTTTACTCCTTTATACTCCCTGCGTTGCCACCGTTTTTGCCATCAGACAGGAGCTAAACAGCTGGAAGTGGGCAGGACTTTCAATCGTTATCAGCTTCACAACGGCGTGGATAACAACCTTCGTTATCTACAACATAGGAAAGGCTCTGCTTTAATCACTGTATCTCTATCCTGTATTTTTCCCTGTATAATTCCTTAAACTCCTGCAGTTTTTCCTCAAAGCCTTTTCTACCGAGTAAGGCGTAGGTGAACTTTTTACCTTCCTCCACAGCCGGCTGGTCAAACGGGTTGATTTTGTACAGATAACCGGAAAATCCGGTGGCAAGCTCGTACATGTAAATAAGCATTCCCATGTTGTAAGGGTCTATCCTGTCCAGTGTTATTGTTATGTTCGGCACTTTACTTTTTATGAGAGCCGCCTTCGTTCCCAGCAGTTCCTTATTCAGAATTTCGCCGAGTGTGTGTCCGGAAAGGTAGGATATCTCATCAGGCAGTTCTTCAGGTATTCTAAAGTCCACCGGAAAGTTTTCCACCTGTATGAACGTGATTATCTTGTCCCTTATACCTTCCCTGTAAAGCTGTAGCTGGGAGTGTTGATCAACAGTCCCTATAGCCTTTACAGGCGTCTGTCCCAGACCGTCCTTTCCCAGACTTTCAGCCCAGAGCTGTCTGTACCAGTCAACGAAGGAGGACAGTTTTTCGGTGTAAGGCATCATTACGGATATTGTTTTTCCCCTTCTCATGTTTGTGATGTAGTGTGCCAGAGCTATCAGGTAAGCCGGATTGTGCTCCACGTGTTCCTCTATGGAGCATATCAAATCCATCTTTTTTGCCCCGGAAAGGAGCTGGTCAATGTCTATCCCTATCACGGAAGCAGGTAGAAGACCTACCGGTGAAAGGACTGAAAACCGTCCTCCTATCTGGGGAGGTATGTCAAGCATTTTTATGCCCTCTTCCTGCCCGAACTTACGGAGGAAGCCCTTTTCCGGGTCTGTGGTAAACACCAGATTTTCCCTGTACCTGTCCCCCAGCTTTTCCTTTAGCATCTGCATAATTATGGAGAAGTTTGCTATCGTTTCCACAGTTGAGCCAGACTTGGTTATCACGTTAAAACAGGTTTTTTCAACGTCTATCTCCTCAAGGGTTGCCCTGAACCTTTCAGGGTCAACGTTTTCAAACAGGTAAAACCTTGGTCTGTTTTTTTTGTTGTGGTTAAACTCTGTAAGACTGTTGAAAAGCATTTTGGCACCGAGGGACGAGCCTCCTATACCTATAACCGCAAAGTTTTCAAAGTTTTCCCTTATCCAGTTTGCCGTCTCCTTTACCTGTGATGTGTCCTGATACGGCAGTTTGCAGAAATAAAACTTCCTGTTTTTTTCCTTCTGTATTATCTGGTGGACTTCAGCAACGAAATGTCTAAACGAAAGCAGTTCTTCCCTTAATATGCCGTCCCTTTCGCCTATAACTTCAGCCATAACGTTGGTGTAGTCTATACGCACCACGACACTTCTCCTTAAAGGTAGTTTTTCAGCACGGCAGGAATGTCAAAATCCCCGTCCTTCCTCTGGTAGTTTTCCATTATAGCCAGTAGTGTTCTTCCGACGGCAAGACCTGAACCGTTAAGCGTGTGGACGAACCTGTTTTTCCCTTCACCGTCCTTGTACCTGATTTTTGACCTCCTTGCCTGAAAGTCCTCCGTGTTTGAGCAGGAGGATATTTCCCT
>JAADDT010000122.1 GCA_013153765.1 Aquificota bacterium | reverse complement strand
GATTTTTACGAAAAATACAACAGGGAAAAATAAAAGGAAGGGTCGGCTATGTTTGGTTTTCTAAAAAGTAAAAAGAAGGAAACGAAGGTCGTTTACAGGTATCCAAACGAAAAGGTTGCCGTTTTCATAGACGGCGGTAATATGTTTTACGCCACAAACCAGATGAAGCTGAAAATAAACTATAAAAAGCTCGTGGAGATACTCCGTAGGGACAGGTGGCTTTTGAGGGCTTACTTTTATACGGGCATACCGTCAGGAGACCTGCCTAAAGAGGTAAGGGAACAGCTCAGGAGACAGCAGGGTTTTTTAAACGAACTGCAAAACATGGGAATAAAGGTAAAGACCATACCGCTTAAAAAAACGCCTGAAGGCTACATTGAGAAGGGGATAGACATACTGATAGCCACCGATATGATATCACTTGCGTTCAGGGACGCTTACGACACGGCTGTGCTGGTGTCCGGAGACAGTGATTTCCTGCCGGTGGTGAAAAAAATACAGGAATTGGGCAAAAGGGTTGAGACTGCCGCATTTAAGAAAACCAGCTCATACGAACTGCGTAAAATATCTGACGAGTTCATACTGCTTGACAACCTGAAGCACCGCTTTACGCAACCGCTTAATCAGGAACAGCAGAAGAAAAAGCAGGAAAAGGAAGGCTTTTTCTCTTTCCTGAAGAAAATCTTTAAGGGGGAAGGGTGATGAGAAAGGTAGGGTACATTTACGACGACATTTACCTGAAGCACTACACCGGAGAAGGGCATCCTGAAAGTCCGCACAGGTTAAGGGCTATAAACGAGTACGTTGACCTGATAGGGGACAGGCTTATCCACATAAAGCCACGGAGGGCTACTGCACAGGAGATAGCACTGGTACACGACATTTATTATCCGCAGGAAATAATGGATTTATGCTCGGCAGGAGGGACTTACCTTGATCCGGATACCAGATGTTCACCTTTTACCTATGAAGCGGCTGTTTATGCGGTTGGGGCAGGGCTTGAGGCTGTTGACAGAATAAAGGAAGGTCAGGTGGAAAGGGTTTTTGCCGCCGTAAGACCGCCGGGACACCACGCAGAATACTCAAGGGCTATGGGTTTCTGCATATTCAACAACATAGCAATAGCCGCCAGATACGCACAGCAGAAGGGTTTCGGCAGGGTTTTTATTATTGATTTTGACGCACACCACGGCAACGGCACGCAGAAGGCTTTTTACGACGACGATACTGTGTTTTACTTTTCCACGCACCAGTATCCGTTTTATCCGGGAACCGGCTCTGCCGAAGAAAGGGGGATAGGAAAAGGGCTTGGATACACCTATAACGTGCCTTTACCGGCAGGTACGGGGGACGACGTTTTTTTACAGATATACGGTGAAGAACTGCCACAGCTTGTAGAAAGCTTCAATCCGGATATAGTGATGGTATCGGCAGGGTACGACCTGCACATGGACGATCCACTTGCCAATCTGCAGGTAAGCACGGAAGGTATAGGCGGTATAGTTGAAAGCATACTCAAGTCCACAGACAGACCGTTCCTGTTTATGCTTGAAGGTGGCTACAACATAATAGCACTGGGGGAAAGCGTAAAACTTACGATTGAAAAGATGCTTACGGTATGAAGGAAGTAAGGTTAGACGGGCTTTTCAGCGGTAAGGAAATATTCCACAGGGGAAAAAACCTTACGGTAAAGGGTCTTTCTAACGACTCACGGCAGGTGAAGGAAGGGGATTTGTTTTTTGCGGTAAAGGGAAGTATGGCTGACGGGCACGACTTCGTGTTTGAAGCTCTAAAAAAAGGGGCTGTAGGCGTTGTCGTTTCCGAAAGGAAGGTGGCACAGCAGGTTAAAAACACATTTCCGGACAGGTCTGTCGTCCTCGTAAGGGACAGCTCAAAGGCTCTCGGTCTTACCGCACGGAAGTTTTACCGGTTTCCTGACAGGGAGGTTTCCGTAATAGGTATTACCGGAACAAACGGGAAAACCACCACAGCCTATTTAATATCCCAGTACTTGGAAAGGGCGGGCTTTAAGACGGGGGTAATAGGGACTTTAGGCTACATGTTAGGAGACAGTGTCTTTGGGGAGGGCAGAACAACTCCCGATGCTTTGCAGTGGTACAGGCTGTTGAGGGAGATGGCTGACAGGGGGGCAGGTTTCGTTGTGGCTGAAATATCTTCCCATGCACTTGACCAGAACAGGGTTTACGGGACGGAGCTTGCCGGGGCTGTTTTTACGAACCTGTCAAGGGAGCACCTTGATTACCACAGGAATATGGAGGATTACTTTTCGGCAAAGAAAAAGATAGGGGAGATGCTCAAAGATAAAGCTCCTTTCTCCGTAAACGTGGACGACGAATACGGCAGGAGGCTTTATTCCTCGTACAGGGGCAGGAAAAATGTTGCCGGCTACGGCAGGGGAGAGCTGGCAGACCTGAAAATATTAAGCTGGGAGCTTTCCCAGTCTGGCAGTGGTTTTACCTTCCTGCTTGGAGGGAAAGAATACCGTATGGAAACCGGTTTGGTAGGTCTGTTTAACATATACAACCTTGCGGGGGCTGTTCTCCTTTTATACGGGCTTGGTTTTGAAACGGAATTTCTGGTAAGTGAAGGGAAAAACCTTAAGCCTGTAAGGGGCAGGTTTGAGGTGGTGGAGGGGAAAGGGATTACGGGAATTGTGGATTACGCACACACGCCGGACGCACTGGAAAACGTACTGAAAACACTTAACGGACTTAAGAAAAACAGGATAATAACCGTTTTCGGAGCTGGTGGGGACAGGGACAGGGAGAAAAGACCTGTGATGGGAAAGGTGGCTGAAAAGCTGTCCGATATTGTGGTAATAACCTCTGACAATCCCCGGAGTGAAAATCCTGCCTCCATAATAGGGGACATACTGTCCGGCGTGGAGGACAGGGACAAGGTTGTTGTGGAGGTGGACAGGGAAAAAGCCGTCCGCAAAGCCGTATCCCTTGCGGAGGAAGGGGACATTATCCTCCTTGCCGGTAAGGGACACGAAACCTATCAGATAATAGGGGACAGAAAAATTCCCTTTGACGACAGGGCTGTTCTGGAGAAATACCTGAAGGGCTTTTAGCCTGTAATCTCCCTTATCCTTTCAACCACTTCCTTTATTATCCAGTCCGGCGTGGACGCTCCGGCGGAAACGCCTATCTTTTCGGCATTTTCAAACCATTCCGGCTCAAGCTCGTCCGCCTTTTCAACGTGGTAAGTGTTCGGGTTAAGGGCTGAAGATATCTGGGCAAGCCTTCTCGTATTACCGCTGTGCTTACCGCCGATTATGATCATCACGTCCACTTCTTTAGCCAGTTTTTTAACCTCCTCCTGACGGACGGAAGTGGCATCACATATGGTATTGAAAACTTTCAGCTCCTCCACGTTTGACGCTATGTATCCTACCGCCTTTTCAAAAAATTCCTCGTTCTGGGTTGTCTGGGCAACGACGCCTATCCTGTTCCTTTTGGGCAGTTTTCTTATCAGGTCTTCCATGTTCTCAACAACAATTCCCTTTCCTCCCGCTTCCTCCAGATGTCCCAGTATTCCTATCACTTCAGGGTGTCCCTCCTCACCGATAATAACCACGTAGTATCCTTCCTCAACCAGTTGCTTTACCTTTTCGTGGACTTTTTTGACGAATGGGCAGGTGGCGTCTATCACGTTAACTCCCAGCTCTTTCAGTTTCCTTTCCGTTTTTGGGGGTACTCCGTGTGATCTTATCAGTATGGTATCTCCCTTTTTAAGCTGGTCGTATGACTGTAGCTCCTTAACGTTCAGACCTTCAAGGAACTGGACTACCTGCTTGTTGTGTATAATTGGACCGTTAGTGTAGGCTTTGCCGTAAGTTTTTCCCGCATCTACCGCACTGTCAACGGCTATCTTAACGCCGAAGCAGAAGCCGGCGGAGTTTGCCACCTTTATGTCAGCCATTTCTTCCTCCTTTTTAAAGGGCTTTTATGTTTTCCATTATAAATTCTGCTATCTCTTTATAATCCTTATTCCTGTCTATTTCAAGTGGTTTTCCGATTTTTATTTTTATCGGGGCTTTCCCTATTTTGGGGAATTTTGCTCCCACCGGCATCACAATATCTGTTCCTTCTATACGAACCGGCAGGACTTGGGCGTCCGTTTTTGACACCAGCAGACCTACACCGCTTTGGGGTTTGCCGAACTGTCCCGGCTTGACTCTGCCTCCTTCAGGGAATATGCCTATACAGTGTCCGCTGTTTGCAAGCTGTATGGCTTTTTTTAAGGCTCCTATGTCCCTGCTGTCCCTCCTTACCGGTATTGCTCCGGCTTTTTTAATAAGCCAGCTTAAAACAGGAACCTTAAAAAGCTCCTGCTTTGCCATAAACAGTATAGGTTTTGGGGATACAACGTTCAGGACAAACGGGTCAAGGTTGCTCCTGTGGTTTGATGCGATAATACAGCCTTTGTCTTGAGGGATGTTTTCTATTCCTTCAACCTCTATCCTGAACAGCTTTTTAAAGATAGGGCGTATCTTAAACCACAGCTTGTAGCCTTTTTCCGAGTAAGCGTAATCTTCCACCTTACTACCTGCCGTTTTGGAAATAATTATATCCTTACGGCTTTTTATTTCAAATACCGTAATGTATCAAACCGGACAGGCTGTATTGACAGAAAAACCAGACGCTACCTATTTTAAATAGACAGCTGTATTGGACAGTTGAAGAAAATCAACAGGAAAAGCAAGTTATGAAAACGGATAGGGAATTACTTGAAGAAACTTTAAAAGCTTTTGTAAGGGAAACAGGGGAGGAGACCGAGTTAATTCTGATTGGAGGTCTGGCTGTCCAATATTACGGAATACAGGGCAGACCTACATACGATATAGACGCAGAGATTATAAAGGGAGACCTTTACAGGCTTTATCGGTTTTTAGCAAGCAAAGGAATACCTGCAGATTTGAGCGAAAACATAAGTGGCTGGTCTGTTATAGGAATGCCTGAAGGATACAGGGACAGGACTTATACGGTGTTTGAGGATAGGAAACTGAAAGTAAAACTTTTAAATCCTTACGATTTTATTGTAGCTAAACTTAGAAGGGGAACATGGGAAGATGTGGAAGACGCCGTTGCCGTATTTAAAAAGTTTAACCTGTCCGTTCAAAAACTGGATAGGTATGTGGAAAGTGCGATAGAAAACTCGGTAAAAGACACGTCCATACTGGCTTTCAGGAAAAGGTATGATAAGTTTAAGGAAATTTTG
>JAADDT010000043.1 GCA_013153765.1 Aquificota bacterium | reverse complement strand
AGTTCTTCCGGAGCGGCGATAAAGATCATAGGTTGTTGCTCACCTATTATTCTGAAGGCTTTTTTGTAAAGCTCGTCCCTTTTTTTAGGGTCAAGCTCAACAGCCGCCATTTTAAACAGTCTGTCAACCTCAGCTTCCCACCGGGTTGCAGGCTTTTTCTGGTTAGGGTGCCACATGTGAAGGTGTCCTGAAGAAAGCCATACGTTCTGACCGAAGTACGGGTCTATACTTCCTGTAAGACCGATAATAACAGCCTCCCAGTCGTAGCTTGACATCAGACGGCTTACCAGATTGTTAAAGTCTATCGCCTGAAAGTTTACCTGTATCCCTATCCTCCTCAGGTCGTCCTTCAGTATGTTTCCTATTATTTCCCTTTCCCTGTTTCCGGCGTTTGTAAGCAGGGTAAACTCAAGCCTGTGTCCTTCACTGTCGTACAGGTATCCGTCCTTCCCTTCCCTAAAGCCTATCTCCAGAAGGAGCTGTTTTGCCTTTTTCAGGTTGTAAGGGTATTTAGGGTAGTAATCCTCATCAAAAAGCCTCCTGTTTGCAGGGGTAACGGCTGTGTATATGGGATATGCAAGCCCGTTGTAAGCTATGTTTATTATCCCTTTCCTGTCCGTTGCGTATGATATTGCCTGACGGAACTTGGTGTTTTGGAACCATTTTAGTTTGTGTCTGGCAATGGGAGCTTTCGGGTTCTGGTTAAACACAACAAACAGTGTTGAGGGTGTGGCTCCCAGGTTGTAAACGGTAAAGTTTCCTTTTTTGGATTTTGGAAGTAATTCCGGCAGGTCTGTAGGTCTTGCACCGTAGTAATCTATCTCCCCCGCAAGGAACTTTATAAGCCTGACGTCCGGGTCACCGATTATCTGGGCTTTTACCTTGGGAATGTAAGGTATTTTTTGCCCCTTAACGTCCTTTTCCCAGTAGTAAGGGTTCCTTTCGTAAACCGCATACTGTCCTATAACGTATTCTACAAGCCTGTAGGGTCCTGTCCCTATAAGCTGTTCAGGTGGGGTGTTCACTCCCCATGCGGAGGTGAAAGTTTTGTTCTTAACGTATTTTTCAAGGACGTGCCTGGGAAGGATTGGCTGACCTACCGCCTGAAGAAACGGTGCAAAGGGCTTGGGTATCACAAACTCTACAGTCCTGTCGTCTATCTTCCTTACCTTGAACTTTTTGCCGTCAACAATAAGCATATCCTTAGCAGAAGAGGGTATGTCCGGATTGTAGTAAATCTCGTTATACGTGAAGACCACATCGTCTGCACTTACGGGCTTGCCGTCAAACCACCTTGCCCCTTCCCTGATGTAGAACCTCCAGACAGTTCCCGTTTCGTCCCTTTCCCATCTTTCGGCAAGGTCAGGCTCAGGCAGGAGGGTTTTGACGTTTACCTTTGTAAGACCGTTAAACAGTACTCCTATAACGGCTGTTGATGTTGTTTCCTGTGCCATCACCGGATTGAAGGTTTTTGCATCTCCCGCAAGGGCTTTTTTCAAAATCCCCCCTTCCTTCCCTACCTGAACCTGAAAGCTGTCAGGGTTTACCTTTACTATATTTCCCCCTGTTTCCGTTTCACCTGAAGGGGTTATAAGGTATATGGGAAGGAAAAGGACGGTTATAAGGACTAACGCTTTAAGCAGGGCTAAGATGTTATCCTTCATCTTTCAGCTTTTTAAGTTCTTCTTCAGATAAGGGCTTTGCATCTTCCACCAGAAAGTCCGGAATGCCGTCAACAACAGGATAGGAAAGCCTGCACCTTTCACATATAAACCGTTCCTCAAGGTATGCCAGCTCCCCCTTACATTCGGGGCAGGCGAGAATTTTTAAAATTTCTTCGTATATCATAGATTTACTCCAGTGGAATATTTTAAAATATTATACCAACACAAATCTGGAGGCTTGCGATGAATCCCGACTTCTGGTTTCCCGTCATACTGATAGGAATGGTGATCTTTGCAATTGCCGCATTCGGACTGATAATCTATCTGGATAAAGGGGAATAATGGAAAGGTTTTTAAAAAAGTACTACGCCATAACGGACAGGAAGCAGTTTAAAAAAGACTTTGAAGAGCAGATAAAAAGTATGCTCCGGGCAGGAATACGGATGTTCCAGCTGAGGGAAAAGGACCTGTCTGCCGGGGAGCTGTATAAATTAGCATCAAAAATGCAGGAACTACTGAAAGGGTACGACGCCACCTTAATAATAAACGACCGGCTTGACGTTGCACTGCTTGTGGGGGCAAACGGGGTACACCTGCCTTCAAACGGTTTGCCGGTGGAAGCTGTAAAGCGTAAGTTTCCAGACCTGATAGTGGGGAAATCCTGCCACACCGTTGAAGAAGCGGTAAGGGCAGAGCAGGAAGGTGCTGACTACATAACCTATTCCCCAATTTTCAGCACACCTAACAAGGGGAAACCTGTAGGTCTGGAAGGTTTAAGGGAGGTTGTGGAGAAAGTGTCTTTACCTGTTTACGCACTTGGAGGGATTACGGAGGAAAGGGTGAAAGAGGTTCTTGAAGCGGGGGCTTACGGCGTGGCAGGGATACGGCTGTTCATCGGATAGGTTATACTATTTTATTAAAATCCTTTAGGGAGACAGTATGAAAAAGGGAAAGATAATCATTTTAGGTAGCGGTCCTAACAGGATAGGTCAGGGTGTAGAGTTTGATTATGCCTGCGTCCACTGTGTATGGGCTTTGAAGGAGGAAGGGTACGAAGCCATAATGGTAAACTGTAATCCTGAAACTGTCTCTACAGATTACGATACTTCAGACAAACTCTTTTTTGAGCCTATCGTTTACGAAGACGTGGTAAACATTATAGAAAAGGAAAAGCCGGAAGGTGTGGTGGTGCAGTTTGGGGGACAGACACCGTTAAAGCTTGCCGTTCCCCTGCAGAACGCCGGCATAAGAATACTGGGCACGTCTCCCGAAAGTATAGACATTGCGGAGGACAGGGAAAGGTTCAGACAGTTAATAATGGAGCTGGGACTAAAACAGCCGGAAAGTGGAATAGCCCGCTCAAAGGAAGAAGCGGTAGCCACTGCGGAAAAAATAGGCTTTCCCGTGCTGGTCAGACCTTCTTACGTGCTTGGTGGTAGGGCTATGAGGCTCGTTTACGACAGGGAAGAACTGCTCCAGTATATTGAAGAAGCTGTGCTTGTATCTGAGGACAAGCCCCTTTTGATAGACCGTTTTCTGGAAGATGCGATAGAGCTTGACGTTGATGCTGTCTGCGACGGTGAAGATGTGCTTGTGGGGGCTGTGATGGAGCATATTGAGGAGGCAGGCATCCACTCGGGGGACAGCGGCACCTGTATTCCCCCATACACACTTCCAGACAGGACGGTTAATCAGGTAAAGGAACAGACAAAAAAACTGGCAAAGGCACTTAACGTAAAGGGACTTATGAACGTCCAGTTTGCGGTTAAGGATGGGGAGATTTACGTGATAGAGGTAAATCCGAGGGCTTCAAGAACCGTCCCTTTCGTCAGCAAGGCTATAGGCTATCCCCTTGCAAAAATAGCATCAAAAATACTGATAGGTAAAAAGCTACGGGAGATAGTGCCTGAAGTGTTTGAAATAAAAAATCCCCATCCTGCCACCGACTTCAGGGATGCGGGTTTTAGAAACTACTCTATAAAGGAGGTTGTCTTTCCGTGGAGCAGGTTTCCTGAGGTTGATCCACTGCTCGGTCCCGAAATGAAGTCAACAGGTGAGGTGATGGGAATAGACAGAGATTTCGGGCTTGCCTTCTGGAAGGCACAGGCTTCCGCAGGCTCAATACTGCCCGAAACGGGAAACGTTTTCATATCTGTAGCCGACAGGGATAAACCGGCTGTCGTTGATATAGCCCGTAAGCTGGTTGAAATGGGATTTTCCATATACGCAACCAAAGGCACACATAAATACCTGAAGGAACACGGCATTCCATCAACGAGGGTAAGCAAGCTTTCGGAAGAAAGACCGAACATAGTGGACAGGATAAGGAACGGGGAGATAAGAATGATAATAAACACTCCCTCAGGGAAAAGGGAAAGGTCTGACGCTTACTACATCAGGAGGGCGGCGGTTGAACATAAAATACCTTACTTTACCACGGTAAGGGGAGCAAAAGCGGCTGTGGAAGCCATACATTCCTATAAAACACGGGAGCTTATGGTAAATCCAATTCAGGAAATATTCAGGGAGATGTGAATGATAGATTTTAAGGAAGCACTGAAAATAATACTTGACAGCACCAATAGGCTCGGTCAGGAAAAGGTATTCCTGAACCAGGCACTGGGAAGGGTTCTTGCGGAGGACATACACGCAGACAGGGACAATCCTCCTGCAGACAACAGCGGTATGGACGGTTTTGCCGTGAGATACGAAGACATAAAGGGAGCAACAGAAGACAGTCCTGTCGTTCTGGAAATAACGGGCAGTTCACGGGCAGGTGGAGGTCAGATAAAGATTGGGCAGGGAAAAGCCGCTTACATATACACCGGTGGGTTAATACCTGAAGGGGCTGACACGGTTGTCCAGAAGGAATTGACCAGGGTTGAAGGGAACAGGGTTTTCATTTTTAAAGAACTGCCTAAAGGCTCAAACATCAGACCTCAGGGAGGGGACTACAAAAAGGGAGAACTGCTGATAAAAAAAGGAAAGAAAATAAGACCGGCTGAACTGGGGATTTTATCGTCCGTAAACAGGGCTACCGTTTCCGTTTACCAGAGACCGAGGGTAGGAATACTTACCACCGGTGATGAGATAGTTGACGTGGCAGAAACAATAACAAAACCGTCCCAGATAAGAACCTCCAATACATATTCACTCTACGGGCAGGTGTTAAACGCCGGAGCCGTTCCTGTCATACTCGGGTTTGCAAAAGACAGCCCTGAGGACATTGAAGAAAAACTTTCATACGCCAAAAGCTGTGATGTACTGCTTACCACAGGCGGTATATCCGTCGGGGATTACGACCTTGTGAAGGACTTTGTTGTTAAAGTTTTGGGCGTGGACATCCTGTTTTGGAAGGTGAAGCAAAAACCGGGCAAGCCCGTTGCCTTCGGTGTCTGGGGTGAAGACCGTAAAAAGCTGTTTTTCGGCATTCCCGGTAATCCGGTGGCTTCAATGGTGGTTTTTGAAAATATGGTAAAACCGGCTTTAAGGAAGATGGCAGGGGAGGAAAAGGTATTTAATCCGGTGGTAAAGGCAAAGCTGAAAGGGGGATACGAAAGGAAAAAGGGGGAAAGGCTTGAGTT
>JAADDT010000012.1 GCA_013153765.1 Aquificota bacterium | reverse complement strand
CTTTTGTTACCATAGAGCTTTCTATAGGCTCTCCGTCAGGTATTTTCAGCCTGTCCATCAGTGTTTTTAGCTTGTCGCCTCCAAAAAGCCTGAGCAGGTCGTCTTCCAGAGACAGGTAAAACCTTGAAGAGCCGGGGTCTCCCTGCCTGCCTGCCCTACCTCTTAACTGGTTGTCTATACGGCGGGCTTCGTGTCTTTCTGTACCTATTACCGCCAGTCCTCCAAGCTCTATTACTTTCTGCTTCTCGGCAGATGTTATTTTTTGTGCCTCTTTCAGTGCTTCCTTAAACTGCTCTTCAGTAGCCTCTTCAGGGGTAAGTCCCTTTTTCTTCAGTATCTCTTTTGCTAAAAATTCCGGGTTTCCCCCAAGTAGTATGTCCGTTCCCCTACCTGCCATGTTTGTGGCTATCGTAACCGCTCCTATCCTGCCTGCCTGTGCTATTATTTCAGCTTCCTTTTCGTGGTGTTTTGCGTTAAGGACGTGGTGTTTTATACCTTTCTTTTTCAGGAGGGCTGAAAGCTGTTCCGAAGTTTCTATGGAGGCGGTGCCTACCAGTATCGGTCTTCCCTGTTTGTGGAGTTCTTCTATCTCTTTTAGTGCCGCCTCAAACTTTTCCTTTTTTGTTTTGTAAACAAGATCCGGGTAATCCTTCCTTATGACAGGCTTGTTTGTAGGTATTACCAGCACGTCTAAACCGTATATTTCCTTAAACTCCTCCGCTTCCGTTTCCGCCGTACCTGTCATTCCCGCCAGCTTGTCGTACATACGGAAGTAATTCTGGAACGTTATTGATGCGAGGGTCTGGTTTTCCGCCTCTATCTTTACGCCTTCTTTGGCTTCTATTGCCTGATGGAGACCGTCAGACCACCTTCTACCGGGCATAAGCCTTCCTGTAAACTCGTCAACGATAATAACCTGACCGTCCTTTACCACGTAGTCCACATCCCTGTGGAAAAGGGTGTTTGCTCTTAGGGACTGGGTTATGGCGTGGAGTATGTCTATGTTTTTAGGGTCGTACAGGTTTTCAAGGTTAAAGAACTTTTCCGCCTTTTCCGCTCCCTTTTCCGTAAGAACTGCCGTTTTGTTTTTCTCGTCAACTATGTAGTCCTCCTCAGGTATGAGGGTTTTTACGAACGCGTCAGCTGTGTAGTATATGGATACGTCCTCACCTGAAGGTCCGGATATGATCAGGGGCGTTCTGGCTTCGTCTATAAGTATTGAGTCAACCTCGTCAACTATCGCGTAGTGGTGTCCCTTTACCTGTACGACCTGATCTATGGAGAAGACCATGTTGTCCCTCAGGTAATCAAAGCCGAACTCGTTGTTCGTGCCGTATGTGATGTCAGCCTCGTAAGCCTTCCTCCTTTCCGCATCAACGGGACGGGTAAAGAAGTTTTTCCTTGCCTCTATGTTGTAAAGGTCTGAAGGCAGTAGCTCTCCCTTGTAGCCTTTAGGCCACACTCTCATGTCCTTTTCAACCGCTTCGTTGAACTTGTCTTCGTCAACCCACTCAACGGTAAAGGACTGGTGGTTAGTGTTTATAACGCCAACGTCAAGACCTAAAAACTTGTATATTGAACCCATCCATACGGCGTCCCTTTTTGCCAGATAGTCGTTTACCGTAACCAGATGCACACCTTTACCGGTAAGGGCGTTAAGGTATATTGCAATAGAGGCAACAAGTGTTTTACCTTCACCTGTTTTCATTTCAGCTACGTTCCCTTTGTGGAGGGCTAAAGCTCCTATCAGCTGGACGTCAAAAGGTCTTAATCCAAGCGTCCTTTTAGCCGCCTCCTTTACCAGTGCAAACGCTTCAGGCAGTATTTCAACTATTTCTCCCTTTGTTATTGCGTCTGACAGTTCTTTATCGGAACGCACTTTTTCTATAAGCTGGAGGCTTTTTTCCCTTATTTCCCTGTTTGAAAGCTGGTCAAACTCCTCCTCAAGCTGGTTTATTTTGTCAACTATCGGCTTTAATTTTTTTAATTCCCTTTCGTTTTTAGTGCCGAAAATCTTTTTGAACATATATCCAATCATCTCTTTACCCTTTTCCTCCGTTGTTAAACAGATTAATTATAACAGGTTTAATATAATAAAATATGCCTGTGAAAAAGTTATGACCTTTTTTTGAAAAACAGCTCGTAAACAACAAAAAGTGTAATGCCGACCGATATTGAAATGTCAGCAACGTTGAAGGCAGGCCAGTGGTAGTTTTTTATGTAAAAATCCAGAAAATCCCTTACAGCACCTAAAAATATACGGTCGTAAAGGTTCCCAACCGCACCGCCGAAAATCAGGGCAAGGGAGATCACTTCCCAATAGGACAGCTTATCCCTTTTCAGGTAAGTGTAAAGGGCAGTTATTACTGCCGCAACGACGGAAGCACCTATAAGTATAAGTTTTCTTATTGTTTCCGGAGCTTCTCCCAGTATGCCGAATGCCGCTCCCCTGTTCCAGACCAGCGTAAGGTCAAAAAATCCGGGGATTACGGTAATTTTTCCCTTTTCCGATAAAAACCTTACCGCCAGCTCCTTTGTAAGCAGGTCAAGGAACAGAACGGAAAAGGCTACGGTTAAAAAAACTGTAAACTTCCTGTCCATTATTCAGGTATTTTTCCCGTGTCTTCGTCTTCCATAGTGCCGGGGATTATGTGGTAAAATCCCATATCATCGGACTTGCTTGAAAAGGATTTGAGTATCTCCTCGTTCTGGCTACAGTCAATACACAGCCTTACCCACGGAATAGCTTCCAGCCTTTTCTCTCCAATCTGGGCTCCGCATTCCTCACATATGCCGTAAGTACCGTTTTCTATCTTTTTGAGGGCAATGTCTATATAGAAAAGTGTTTCCTTTTCCGCCTGTGAAAGCTTGTAAAGTGTTTCCCTGCTCATTTCGGAAGTAACAACGTCCGCCGCATCTTCCACACCGCTTTTTTCGTTCAGGTCTTCACTGTTGTTGTTTGAAAGGGATTCTAAAATCTCCGCCCTCTTTTTCAGAAGTGTCTGTCTTATCTTTTCAATATCCATAGTCAGTCCTCCCGCTATTCAATGAGGATACTAAATATACTTTTTTTTCGTAAATGTCAAGAGTTATACCCAATTACTTTTCAACTTCAAACAGTTTTTCCCTTGAAGTTTCGCCTTTCAACAGTTTTATACGGGATTTTGGCACGTTCAGGTGTTTTGAAAGCAGTTCCACAACCCTTTTGTTTGCCTTTCCCTTTTCCGGAGGCACGCTTACCTTAACCTGATACTGATCTTTGCCTGTTTGAACCACCTCTTCCTTTTTTGCGTTTGGTTTTACCTTAACCTTTATTTTCATTTCCCTTTCCCTTTATCTGTTAAAATTTAATATGGATATTATAAAAAATCTGGTTGCGGTTTTATCCGGAACGGTGGTTTACATTTTTATCTTTGCAGGGGCAGGCGTCCTTTTACCAGTTCAGGTGGTTAAGGAACACTTTTTACCTGTTTCTCTGGTGCTGTTTATCGCAGGCTTTTTGACGAATGTGGCTGTAAACAGGTTTTTATTCAGCACTGGGACGGTAAAATCCGTGGTTTTTGCCTTTTTAAGCTTTTTAGTACTCGTTGTGGGGACTGTGATTTGGGGAATGTTTATCTGGTAGGTTTTATGGGAAGCGGAAAGTCAACCGTAGGAAGGCTTTTGGCGGAAAGGCTTGGTATGGCGTTTGTGGACATTGACAGTGTTATAGAGGAGAGGGAAGGGACGGCAATAAGCGACATTTTTGCCACGAAAGGGGAAAAGTATTTCCGCAGTTTGGAAAGGAAAGTGCTGGAGGAGGTTGCCGGAAAGGAAGGTTTGGTGGTTTCCACCGGCGGAGGTCTGGGGGCTGACAGGGAGAACATGGATTTGATGAAAAGAACGGGACTGGTTGTCTGGCTTGACGTTCCGTTATTCCTTCTGATGGAAAGGCTGAAAGGGGACGATACCAGACCTTTACTTAGACAGCCGGTTGACAGGCTGGAGGAACTTTACAGAAAAAGGAAAGAGGTTTACAGGCTTGCAGACTTGAAGGTGGACGGCAGTAAGCCTGCGGAAAAGGTTGTTCAGGAGATAGTTGATGGATATTTACACAGGTATAGACATCGTTGAAAACAGCAGGATAGAAAGGGCTGTCAGGAAACACGGGGACAGGTTTTTAAACAGGATTTTTACGCCACAGGAGTTAGAATACTGTAAGGGAAAAGCGGGCTTTATTCCCTGTCTGGCAGGCAGGTTTGCCGTAAAAGAGGCGTTTATAAAGGCTTTTTTTCAGGCTACCGGAAAGAAACTGTCTTACCGCCGGATAGAGGTGATAGGAAAGGGGGGCAGACCTGCAGAAATTTTACTGCACCTTCCCGATGCCGGAGGAGAACGGCTGGAAAACCGCATAAAATATAGCTTTTCCCTCTCTCACGAAAAAAATTACTCTGTAGCCGTTGCGGTTGTTTACTTAGATTAATGCAGAAATTTTACTGCACCTGACGGGACAACCGGCGGGGCAAGTCCTTATTTTACGCCTTCCTTTGTTTTGGCACGATTATTGCTAATAGAACCATCGGTAGAAAGGGGTGAAAAGATGAAGATGAAAAAATACACGGTGGAAGACCTTCAAAAAGGGTGGATGCTAATAAGGGAAGAGTTAGGGGAGAACGCAATAATACTGTCTGTAAAGGACGTTAACGGTCAGTTTGAGATACTTGCCGCCTCTCCGGAAAAGAAAAGCGTCAAAAGGGAAAACAGGCTGTTTGAGATTTTTAAAAGCAGGTTTTCTAAAGAGGAAGACCTGAACAGTTTTGAGGGGATAATAAACTTTCTTATAAAGCTGAAGGACAGCAACCTTAACGGGAAGCTCCTGTCAGAAATACAGGAGGACATACTTAAAAACTACCTTCCAATCGTTGAAAAGCTCAACAGGGTTGACATTCTGGCAAAAATAGAAACAAATCCGCTTACAGGTAAGTTTATTAACGTGCTGGGCAACATCTCTTCTGGGAAAAGTACAACCATAGCAAAGCTTGCCGCAATACTGAAGTTCCACAGGGAAAAAAAGGTGGCTGTGGCTTCCTTTGATTTTTATAAAATCGGCGGTTCCGAAAGCCTGAAGAAGTTTGCCGAGATTATGCACATACCGTTTTTTATGGTGAAGGACGAAAAAGACCTGATTATGTATAAAGACGCATTTGACGAGTTTGAGCACATACTTTTTGACACGCCGGGAAACATTAAAGACCTGCAGGAGACGGAAAAACTACTGTCGTTCATAACTGCAGGGGCTAATGCGGAAA
>JAADDT010000008.1 GCA_013153765.1 Aquificota bacterium | reverse complement strand
ATAGGTATAGTGGTAAACAACAGCAGTGAGTTCCTGATAAAATCAACAAACAAAGCCAGAACACTTGAAAAACTCAAACAGCTACAGATAACGCCTTCCGTAAAGCTGTCTGATCTTGCACAGATAAAATACGACTACTACGTGAACAGGTCTTTATTCTACGGCAACGGCAAGCCTGCGGTGGCACTGGCAGTCCAGAGACAGCCTACAGGAGACGCACTACGGACTATAGATGCTGTAAAAAAGGTAATACCGGAGCTTGAAAGCCAGTTTCCCACCTTAGGATTTGAGATTGCTGACACGCAGGAATACATAATAAGGCTGAGCAACATTAATATGCTTGAAGCCCTGCGGGACGCCATAATAATGACCGCATTCGTAATATTCTTCTTTCTGGCAAACACCCGCCAGATGATAATAGCCGGCATATCCATACCGTTCGTTTACAGCATCACCATAGGTATAATGTGGCTTTTAGGTATGGAATTTAACGTGGTTACGCTTACAGCCATAATCCTTACACTGGGAATGCTTGTTGACGATGCGGTCGTAATACTGGAAAACATAGAAAGGCACCTGCACGAGCTTAAAGAACCTGTTAAAGATGCGGTTATCAACGGCACAAAGGAGGTAATGTTTGCAGTCCTTGCCGGCACGATAGCCACTTCCGTCGTCCTTATACCACTGCTGTTCGTAGGAGACTACCCTGAAAAAATATTTAGACCACTGGCGGAAACACTGCTTATAGCCGTTATAGTCTCTTACTTCGTATCAATCACGCTAATTCCCCTTTTAGCACCTTACCTGCTGAAAAAAACCGCAGAAAAAAGCAGGATAGAAAGGGCGGTTTACAGAATATCCGAAAGCATACTAAAACCCCTTAAAAACCTTTACACCTCCGCCGTAAGTCTGGTTTTCAGGAAAAACTGGCTTGCAGTCCCGTACTTTCTGGTCGTCGTTGTTCTTTTCGTTATAAGCGTTAAGGTAATACTGCCGGTTGTCGGTAAGGAAATAATGCCTCCTATGGACACGGGAATCGTGAAGGGAAGCATTACGACGGACAGCAACCTTTCCATACATCAGGTAAGGGAGATAGTGGAAAAAATCTCCCGTATGCTTGAAGAGGACGACAGAGTAAAAATGTTCTCCATATCGGTAGGTTCTGAGCCGGGAGTTCTTACCATCGGTTCGGGAGAATCTACCCAGTCCATATCAATGACTGTCCACTACATAGACCGGTTCCACAGGGAAGAAACCATCTGGGACATAGAAAGGGAGCTGAGGAAAAAGCTGTGGCAGATACCTAACCTGAAGTACGTCCACGTATTTGACTACGGAGCCACACCACTTTCTTCAATTAAAGGTAATCTGGACGTAAGGATAGGAGGAGACGACCTGAAAACCCTTGACGCACTGGGAAACCAAATAATGGAAGTGGTTTACAAGGTAAAAGGTCTTACCTCCGTCTCAAAAACATGGGATTACGACAAGGTGGTTTACAACCTGAAGATAGACCACAAAAAAGCACTCCTTTACGGACTTACACCGTACAGCATAGCCACCCAGTTAAGTGCAGGAATAAGAGGCGGTATAGTCTCCCTCTACAACGTGCCTAACGAAAACGCCCTTTTTGTCAGAGTTGTTTACCCTGAAGGCTACAGGGACAACCCTTTAGACCTGATGTCTTACTACATTGACACGGAAAAAGGCAAAATACCGCTTGGACAGGTGGCTACCATAGGCAAACTTGTGGAGCCTACAAAAATAACCAGACAGGACTTGAACTACACAATTGACGTGCTGGCTTACAGGGAAAAGGCGGCAATAACCCACATCGTTGAAAACTACAAAAAAGCCTTTCAGGAGGCGGGAATAAAAATACCGGCAGGCTACACCATAAGCAACGAAGGTGATATAAAACAGCTTATAGACTCTATGGGCAGAATGTTCAAGGCAATAGGACTTGGCATAGTGTTCTTGTTCCTTGCCCTTACGCCTCCTTTCAGGTCTTTCCTTTCTCCCATAGGCGTAATATTTGCCATACCCCTTTCCCTGATAGGTGCAACGTGGTTCATACTCCTTATGGGATACCACCAATCTATGCCGAGTATGATGGGACTTGTACTGCTTGCAGGCATAATAACCAAAAACTCAATCCTCCTGATAGAGTTTATCCAGTTTGCGGTGGAAAAAGGTAAAAAACTGGAAGAGGCTATACTGGAAAGTATAAGGATAAGGACGCGACCTGTCCTTATGACAGCCTTCGGCACGTCCACCGGAATGATACCTGTGGCTTTCGGCTGGGCTTTAGGTCTTGAAAGGCTTGCCCCTTTAGGTGCTGTTGCCATCGGAGGTCTTATAGTAGGTACGTTCCTGACGCTTATATACGTGCCTATCTTTTACTACTTTTTACACAGGTTTGGGAGCTGGATATCTTCCATTTTTAATAGGTAATTTATACTTGATTTAAAAAATCAAACAGTGTTATATTTTATTAACCTTAAAAAGGTTAAAGCCAAAATAATAAAAGGAGGAACCCGCTATGGCATTTGATCTCACAGTTAAGTATGCCGGAGAAGGTGGAGAAGGTGTTATCTCCGCCGGTGATTTTACGATGAGGGCCGCCTCAAACTTAGGTTATGAGGTTGTTACCTTCAAGTCCTTCCCAGCCGAAATCAAAGGGGGATACGCATTATCACAGGTTAGAATGTCCGACGAGAAGATACTCTCACAGGGAGACGGTTTTGATATACTGGTGGCGTTTAACGGCGAAGCGTACGAAGTAAACAAACCTCTACTGGGAAAAGGTAAGGTTCTCATCTGGGACGGTCCTGAAGGGGGAGACTTTGAGCCTGACTTGGAAGAGCTGGAAAAGATGGGCGTTTTCGTTTACGCCGTTCCTATGTCAAAGCTGGCAAAGGAGGAAGTGGGAGCTTACATCACCAAAAACGTTATTGCAATGGCTTCCGTCTTTGAGCTGTTCGGCTTTCCTATGGAAGTTCTGAAGGAAGAAATCGTTAAAAAGTTCTCCAAAAAAGGTGAAGACGTTGTTAACCTGAACTTTAAAGCGATAGAAGTGGCTCAGAAATACATAAAGGAAAACCTTAAAAAGATAGACCCTTACAAAGTGCCGGGACCACTGCCTAAAAAAGACGTTATAATCCTTGAAGGTAATGAAGCCATAGCACTTGGAGCGGCGGTGGCTGGCGTTAAAGTATTTGCCGCATACCCTATCACACCGGCAACAACTGTAGGTAATTACCTTGCTCCGATAATACTCAAAACAGGCGGTTTCGTTTACCAGTCTGAAGACGAAATATCCTCAATGGCGGCTATCATAGGTGCTTCCTTTGCAGGTGCGAAGGCTATGACAGCCACGTCAGGACCGGGAATATCCCTTATGCAGGAGCTTATCGGTCTTGCGTCCATGACAGAGCTTCCAACGGTTATCGTTGACGTCCAGAGGGCAGGACCTTCAACAGGTATGCCTACAAAACACGAGCAGGCTGACCTTTTTGCCGCCGCCTTAGGTGGACACGGTGATGACCAGAGAGTTGTAATAGCACCTAAAAACGTTGAAGAAAACTTCTACCTTACCATAGAAGCGTTCAACCTTGCGGAAAAGTACCAGCTACCGGTTCTTATGCTGACTGACGGTTCCCTGTCCTTAAGGGCTGAGGCAATACCAACACCTAACATAAAAGAGATACAGTCAAAACTGGTGGAAAGACCGGTTGTTAAAAAGCAGGACGTTAAGCCTGAAGACCTTGACAACCTTTTCAGGTACGCAATCACAGAAAGCGGTATATCTCCAGTGTTCGTACCGGGAGAATCTCCAAAGCCTTACACCGCAACAGGTCTTGAACACGCAGAAAACTCCCGTCCAAGGACAACACCTAACGAAAGGACGGTAATGATGGACAAAAGGTTCAGAAAGATACAGAACATAGAAGAGGAAAATCCACATCTGGTAGAATGGGACCTGGGAGACCTTCAGGAAGGAGATAAAGCTGACATAGCGGTTGTTGCTTGGGGACTTACAGCTTCCATAGCACAGGAAGCGGTAAAAAGGCTGAGGGAAAAAGGCTACAAAATAGCCGCACTTTATCCAAAACTCCTGTATCCTGTTCCTAAAAACGCACTGGAAAAGCTGGCATCTATGGCTGACAAAATCCTCGTACCTGAAGCGTCCTATCTTGGACACTTTGCAAGGTTTATGAAGATGTTTACTAACATCCCGCAGGAAAAAATCGTCCAGTTTAACATATACAGGGGCGAGCCTTTCATACCAAGGGAAATAGAAGAAAAAATCCTTGAACTTTTAGGCGAAAAAGTTAACGCTTAAAAAACTTTAAGAAAAAAGGAGGTAAGATTATGGAATACATCAGACTGGAAGAAAAACTGCCACCAAAAGAGTACAGAAGTGAAATTGAGCCTACCTGGTGTCCCGGTTGTGGAGACTTCGGTGTCGTTACCGCACTTACAAAAGCATTTTCGGAAGAAAGGCTTGACCCTACCGCAATCACGATGACTTCCGGAATTGGCTGTTCCTCAAGACTGCCACTGTGGATGAACGCGTTCGGCATACACACCGCACACGGTAGAGCTTTACCTGCCGCCGTCGGTATCAGACTGGCAAAGCCGGAAACACCAACAATCGTGACTGCCGGAGACGGGGACATATTCTCAATCGGTATGGAGCACTTTCCACACACAGCAAGGAAAAACTTCAACATCACCCTCGTTGTTATGGACAACAGGATGTATGCCCTTACAAAAAACCAGACCTCACCAACCTCAAGACACGGATACAAAGGCTCGCTTAACCCGTACGGAAACATAGAAGACCCGTTTAACGTTATAAAATTTGCAATAGCCTCCGGAGCAACCTTCGTTGCCCAGTCCTACTCAGGAAACCCGAAACACCTTGCGGACACAATACAGGCGGCTGTTGAACACAAAGGCTTCTCCTTCGTGAACGTTCTTTCACCTTGCCCAACCTTCAACAAGGTGGACACCTTCAAGTACTACAAAGGCAGACTGATAGACATTAACAAGGAACTTGGACACGACCCTACTGACATCAAAGCGGCACTTGACCTTGCCGCCCACGTCCTTGATGCAGACTATCCGGAGCTTGAAGATGCTGAGCCGTTCAAGGGCAAAAGACCTATCGGTATCTTCTACAAGGTGGAGAAGGAAACCTTTGAAGAAAGGATAGACAACCTGAAGAAAAAGTTCGCTCCCCCATCTGGAGAGCCTGACTGGGACGAAATCCTCTCAAGATACAAGCCTTAAAAAAATCTTT
>JAADDT010000028.1 GCA_013153765.1 Aquificota bacterium | reverse complement strand
AGAGGTGGCCGAGCGGTCGAAGGCGGCTCCCTGCTAAGGAGTTGAGCGGGTTATCCCCGCTCCGAGGGTTCAAATCCCTCCCTCTCCGCCAAAAATGTTCCTCCCTGTCCATATTCAACAGGTAATAAACAGTCAGGTTGTAGTAAAATAACTTTTATGAAGCCGAAGATAATAGTTAAAAATTTAACGAAAAAATTTGGGGACAGGATAGTTCTGAGGAATATCTCCTTTGAGGTTATGGAGAGGGAGATATTCGTCCTTATGGGCGGTAGCGGTAGCGGTAAAAGTACCACGATAAAACACATAATAGGACTGCTTAAGCCCACAAGCGGGCAGATAATAATAGACGGTGTGGACATTACAAAGCTGTCCGATAGGGAGCTTATAGAGTTTAGAAAAAGGATGGGATACCTTTTTCAGGAAGGGGCGTTGTTTGACAGTCTAAAAGTGTGGGAAAACGTGGGATTTTACTTTTTGGAAAATACGGATATGCCCCGGGAGGAGATTTACAAGCTTGCCCAGAAAAAGCTGGCTATGGTCGGGCTTAAAGGTGTTGAGGAGCTTTATCCTTCCCAGCTTTCTGGCGGTATGAGAAAGAGAGTATCACTTGCAAGGGCAATATCAACAAATCCGGAAATAGTGCTTTACGACGAGCCTACATCAGGTCTTGATCCGGTTACAAGTGCTATGATAGACAAGCTCATTATGGACTTGAGGGAAAGCATAGGCGTCACTTCCATCGTCGTTACACACGACCTTGACAGTGCTTTTACCATTGCGGACAGGATAGCCATGATACACAAAGGTGTTATCTACGCCATAGGAACACCTGAAGAAATCAGAAACAACCCTGACCCTGTAGTTCAGCAGTTCATAAACAGAAGGGCTGAAGGACCTATTACGGAAGAGCTGTTTAAAGAGATGCAGATGGAAGCGTCTGCCTGATGATATAATAAACATTCAACAATATCCGGAGGAAAAACAGGTTTGGGATTGTGTAAATGGGAAGGTATTATTAAGGCATACAGGGAGTTTTTACCTGTCAGCGAAAAGACCCCTATTGTCTCCCTATACGAAGGAAATACACCTTTAGTTGATGCCCCAAATCTGGCGAAAAAGATAGCCCCGAACATAAACCTTTATCTAAAATACGAAGGTCTGAACCCTACAGGTTCCTTTAAAGACAGGGGAATGACCGTGGCAATCTCCAAGGCAAAAGAGTTCGGCAAAACCGCTGTAATTTGTGCCTCAACCGGAAACACTTCTGCCTCAGCCGCCGCTTACGCCGCAAGGGCTGGAATGGACGCTTACGTAATTCTGCCGAAAGGAGCTGTGGCACTGGGAAAACTGTCCCAAGCTATGGTTTACGGAGCAAAAATAATAGCCCTTATGGGAAACTTTGACGATGCTTTAAGCATCGTAAGGGAAATAGGCGAAAAGTACCCTGTTGAGGTTGTAAATTCGGTTAACCCTTACAGGATAGAAGGTCAAAAAACAGCCGCCTTTGAGATTGTGGACGCTTTAGGAGACGCTCCCGACTACCACTTTATACCTGTAGGCAACGCAGGAAACATTACCGCATACTGGAAAGGATACAAGGAATACAAGGAAAAGGGACTGGCTAAAAAACTGCCCCGTATGGTCGGCTGGCAGGCTGAAGGCTCTGCTCCTATAGTCAAAGGCTTTCCCATAAAAAATCCACAAACAATAGCCACCGCCATAAAAATAGGAAACCCATACAGCTGGCAACCTGCCCTGCAGGCGGCAAGGGAAAGCAACGGCTTTATAGATGCGGTCTCTGACGAAGAAATACTGGAAGCTTACAGGCTTGTAGCCTCCTCTGAAGGTGTTTTCTGCGAACCTGCTTCCGCCGCATCAATTGCAGGTGTGATAAAAGCTTACAGAAGGGGACTGTTTAAAGGTGGTGAGACTGTGGTCTGCACCCTTACGGGAAACGGTCTGAAGGACCCGGACACGGTTATCAAGGCAAGCGACAAACCTGTTGAAATGCCTCCCGACGTTAACGAAATTGCCAAGTATTTGGGACTATGAATGTTGCAGTTGTTGGACTTGGTGCGTTAGGAATAGCCTTTGCCACTTTTTTAAAAAAGGCGGGAAACGCCGTTTACGGTATTACCAAGCCGGAGTATCTGAAAAACTTTCCCGAAAACAGGCTTTGCGTAAAAGGGATATGGGGAGAGCATTCCGTACAGCTTGACGGTATATACGCCGACCCTTCCCGCATAAAGGAAGATATAGACCTGATAATCCTTACGGTAAAGTCTTACGACACGGAAACCGCCCTCAGGCAGATAAAACCTATAGTAGATAAAAATACCCTGATAATGGTAGCCCAGAACGGATACGGCAACTACGAAAAGGCGGTGGAGCTTTACGGCAGTGGTAAAGTGGTGCTTGCCAGAGTAATATTCGGTTCAAAGGTTGTAAAACCTAACTGTGCCGAAATAACCGTATCCGCCGATGACGTCCGTATAGGAGACCCGTCAGGTAAAATAGACAGGGAGAAACTCCTGAAAATAGTAAACACCATAAATTCCTCAGGCATACCCGCATCGTACAGCCCCGACGTTTATTCCGTGCTGTGGGATAAAATACTGTATAACTGTGCCCTTAACCCGCTGGGAGCCCTTCTACAGGCTACTTACGGACAGCTTGCATCAAGGGAAGAAACCAGAGAAATAATGGAAAACGTAATAAAAGAGATATTTCAGGTGGCACAGGCAAACCGGATACCCTTAAGGTGGAAATCGGCTGAAGAATACATAAACCACTTTTACAAAAACCTTATACCGCCGACGGCAAAACATTACCCTTCAATGTATTACGACCTGAAAGCCGGTAAGAAAACGGAAATAGACGCCCTTAACGGAGCGGTTGTGAGGCTGGGGGAAAAGGCAGGCATTCCCACCCCCACAAACCAGACCATAACAAACCTGATTAAATTTAAAGAGAGATAAACTCCCTTGCCTTCTCTACCTGCCTGCTTAACCTGTTGATAACGTTTTGCAGTTCCGAAAGCAGGTAAGAATATTCCTTGACCAGCTTTTCCCTCATTTTTTCCAATTCTTCTTCCTTCTCAAGGAGCCTGTCCTCCTCAAACAGAAGGTCTTTCAGTTTTTTCTTCAGCTTTTCTATCTTGTCTGAAATCTTTGTTGCCTTTTCTATTAGCTTTTCCCTTTCTTTAAGGAACTTTTCGTACTCCCTCGGCGAGTCCGCCTGCTGGAGGAGTTTTCTGTGTTTTTTAATCTTCTGTTTTGTTTCGTTAAACTCGTGTTCAAGCTCCCTTATCTGGCGGGATATTTCTATTATTTCGGTTTCTTTCTTTGTAAGCTCCTCTTTTACTTTTAAAAGCTGTTGGTCTATCTCCTGTATTTTTTCCTGCACTTCCTTGATGTGTTTTTCCAAGGACTGTGCCCTTTTCTCAAGTTTCTGGACTTCACCGGAAACCCCTTTCAGTTCTTTCATTCCAAACCTCCTTCTTTTTTAAATTTACTACACATAGTATATCCGAAAATTCCCTTTTCAAACCTCCATTTATGTTAAAATTTTGTGTTTGTAAAAACATTCTGGAGGATAATATTGCGTCCCGACGGAAGAAAACCTACCCAGATAAGACCTGTAAAGGTCGTAAGGGACTTTAACATATACGCTGAAGGTTCCGTTCTTATAGAAATGGGAAACACCAAGGTTATAATAACCGCCTCAGTTGAGGAAAAAGTCCCGCCGTTTTTAAGGGGGACGGGACAAGGCTGGATAACGGCAGAGTACTCTATGCTTCCCCGTTCTACCGAAAACAGGAACATTAGGGAAGTCGTTAGGGGAGCCCCTTCAGGCAGGACGCAGGAAATACAGAGGCTTATCGGAAGGTCTTTAAGGGGAGTTGTTGACCTGAAAAAACTCGGCGAAAGGACTTTATGGATAGACTGTGATGTGATACAGGCTGACGGAGGAACGAGAGTTGCTTCCATCACCGGTGCGTTCATAGCCGTAGCCGACGCTATGATAAAGATAACGGAAGGGGGAGTTGTAAAGCAGAATCCACTGAAGGACTACGTTGCGGCAGTATCCACAGGTATTGTAGGCAGGGAAGTTGTTCTGGACTTGAACTTTAAGGAGGATTCTTCCGCAAAGGTAGATATGAACCTTGTTATGACAGGTAGCGGTAATTTCGTTGAGGTGCAGGCAACGGGAGAGGAGTACTCTTTTACGCAGGAAGAATTTAATAAAATGCTTGATTACGGAAAGCTTGGCATAAACAAGCTGATACACATACAAAAACAGTTTATAGAAGGAATACCTTCCATAGGACATTGGAAAAGGAAGGATATAAAGGAGTTTGTTTACGAGGACAAGGAGGATTTTAATGGATAAAAGCCTTGTTATACTTGGTTCCCAGTGGGGGGACGAAGGAAAAGGCAAAATAGTTGACCTGCTGACCCCCCAGTACGACTACGTGGTAAGGTATCAGGGAGGGAGCAACGCAGGACACACGGTAATAATAGGAGACAGGAAGTACGCCCTCCACCTCATACCCTCAGGTATTTTGAGGGAAGGGAAGAAAAACCTGATAACTAACGGCGTGGTTGTAGCCCTTGACGAGCTGATAGAGGAGATGGAAAGGATAAGGGACGTGGTCGGCGACTTTAAGGACAGGCTTTACATAAGCGACAGAGCACACATAGTCTTTCCTTACCACAAAATACTGGACGGTCTTTCCGAAAAATCAAAAGGGAACGCAAAGGTGGGAACTACCCTGAAAGGAATAGGACCTGCATATATGTCCAAGTACGCAAGGACAGGCATAAGAATGGCTGACCTTTTTGACCCTCCATACTTTAGGGAAAGGCTTGAAAACGCTATGGCTGAAGCAAAAAGCATAGTGGAAAAGGTTTACGGTGAAAGGTTTGACCTGTCCGTTGATCAGGTCTATTCGGACACTATGAGGATGTTTGAAAAGGTGGCTGACCTTGTGGCGGACACTTCTCTTATGCTTGACCAAGCCCTGAAGAAGGGAGAAAAGGTGTTGTTTGAAGGAGCCCAAGGTACTATGCTTGACATAGATATGGGAACATACCCTTACGTCACGTCGTCAAATTCCTCCGCTTTAGGTCTGTGCAACGGGACAGGCGTATCCCCAAAGCTGATAGGTCAGGCTGAAGTGCTGGGAGTAAGCAAGGCTTACCTTACGAGAGTTGGAGCCGGACCTTTCCCTACCGAGCTGAAGGACAGCGTTGGTGATAGGCTCAGGGAGAAAGGCAAGGAGTACGGCACCACCACAGGCAGACCGAGAAGGTGTGGCTGGCTTGACCTTGTGGCTTTAAGGTTTGCAGTAAGGATAAACGGAATGGACGGTCTGATCATTACTAAACTGGACGTGCTTGACCACTTTGAGGAAATAAAAGTTGCGGTAGCCTACGAATACGAAGGACAGCTAATAAAAGAATTTCCCGCATCACTGAAGGTGCTGGAAAAGTGCAAACCTGTATATAAAACCTTAAAAGGCTGGAACAGTTCCACCTCCGGTCTGAAGGACAGGGACAGCCTGCCTGAGCAGGTATGGGACTTTATAAAAACGGTTGAGGAGGAAACTTCCGTTCCCGTCGTTATGCTGTCCACAGGACCGGAAAGGTCCGAGTACATCTGGTTAAGGTAGGTGTGGCTGTAATGGAAAAGCCGGAAAGCTTAAGACTGCACCAGGCACCTCCGGAAACGGTTCTGGAGCAGGTGGGAGACCTCCACTCAACGGACATAATAATACTCCTCCTGCTTATAACCGCCGTGGGAATGCTTACCTACCTGTATCTGGTCTGGAAAAACAGCAAAAAGCCCCCTGAAGAAAGGAGGTCAAACTTTGCCCTGTTTCTGATAGCCCTGAACGTGGGATTTTTCATAACCGTCCTGTTTTTCGTTTACAGGTTCGTAATAATCGGACTTAAATACCTTATGTCCAATTAGGAAGGGAAAATGGATAACCGTATAAGGGAGCCGGAAAAAATAAACCTGCTTGCGGAACAGACCGCAAGGTTTTTAAGGGAAAACTGGGAAGAAAAGGACTACAATCCGGTAAGGAAAAAAGTAGAAAGGTTTATAAACAAAAAAATAAAGCCCGAAGGTCTAAACAGATGGGAAAAGAGGAAGCTTGTTTTAGAGCTTTTTGAAAGGCTGAACCTTAACCTTCAGGAAGAAGAGGTGGAAAAACTCCGCTTTACAGCCTTTACAGATGTTTTATCGGAAGAAAAGCCCACACCTGCACCACTGCTGTTTTTTTACGAAGGTATGCCCCTTATAAAAAAGCACGGCATAATAGTCCAGTTTAACCTCCTTCCCCAACTGCTGAACAAGGCTGAAGAGCTTGACCCTTACAAGAAACACAGGCTTGCTTTGGAGCTGTTTCCGGAGGACGAAACGGTTGTGGAAGGCATATCCGTCAAGTTAGCCCAGCTGAACTTCCTCCTTGTGAACCTGCTTGACAAACTGCTTTGGGAAAAGGTGGTACCGCCGGACAGCCTGATAATCAACAAAAACGGCAGGCTTACGGTGGATCAGAGCCTCCTTACCTTCCTGCTGGTTTCCGTCTTTGCCTCCCTGTACGAAGCCATTACAGGCGAAAAACAGCAGTTTAAAGGTAGCTTTTATACGGAGGAGCTTTCAAAACTGTTTGTAAAAATAAAAACCCACATAAAAAAAGTTCTGTCCGACAGGGAAGAGCTGGAATACCTGCTTTACGTCTCAAAACTGGAGGAAGCTTCCGTTGAAAACAGGACGGTAATGATAAGGGACTACCAGACCCAGAAAAACGTTTTTGAGGAAAGCCTCGTAAGGGAAGGTGCTACAGAGGGAGAAAGGATAGAAAGCGTACTGTGGCTTATAGGGATAAAAAATATAAACCACTCCCTACTTTTCAGATACTACCCGACGGACGGCGTAGTTTATGCGGTATTTGAGCTGTTTTTACAGGCACAGGACAGGAACTTTCTGACGGAGCTTTTTTTAAAAGAGATGAAAAACTTCCTTAAAAAGATGTTTAGATACCCTTACCTGTCTAAAGGTATGCTGAACCAGAAAACTCTGGACAAGCCGATAAAACTGTTCTACAGTGAAGATGCCCGCTTCAATGCGGATTACTTTTATTTTACCCAGAGGTACGAAAACTTCCTTGACATGGAAGAGCTGGTAAAGGAAAAGGACGACAGCCTAAAGCTAAAAAGCCTGATAGGAAAGTACATAACCGGAAAAATAGACAGGCAGGATCTTACAGGCTGGCTTTCCCTGATGAAAACGGACGAGGGAGAGTTTTTTGCATTTTTGTTTTCCGACAAAAAACAGCCCGTTCCGGAAAAAAACAGGTATAATCTGATCAGTAAAATCCTTACCGGCGTTAAAAAGCCGGAAGAGGTGAAAGGTGTTTTGGGAGAAGAAGGTTATTACGCCACCGTTTTGGGACTTTCAGGCTTTTACCCTTTTGACGAAGAGCTGTTAAAACTGGCTGACTTAAGGTTTGAGCCATGAACGAATACCTTCAGATAGGAGAAAGGGAGCTTCAGGAAGCTGAAGAACTGCTTGATATTGACTTTTGCGACGACGGTCTGGTGTTTTACCATCTGGAAAGGAGCGTTTTAGCCTTCCTGAAAGCCCTTGCACAGGAGTACAAACTTCCCCTTCAGGGAAACGAAACCGTATCACAGCTTGTCTCACTTATTCAGGAAAAAACCACCGTAAAATTCCCCCAGTGGATAGAGCAGGTATTGGAGATAGAAGACCTTTCCATGTCCGACGGCTGTACCACCTCAATATGCTATGATATAGATATGTACGGCGACGTGGTGGATGCCGTTTACAGCTTGAGGGACTTTGTCTATTCACAGGTGGAGAGATGAGGCTTCTAAAAGCCAAAGAAATGGCTTTTGCAGACGAAAACACCATCAAAAAGACGGGAATTCCCTCCCTTGTCCTTATGGAAAACGCAGGCAGGACTTCAGCCCAGATAATACTTGAAAAACTCAACTTTAACTCGGCTGTGGTGGTTGCCGGCGGGGGAAACAACGGAGGAGACGGTCTGGTAATAGGTAGATACCTCCTCCTTGCGGGAAAAGACGTTCAGGTCTGCGTCCTGTCCGAAAGCAGGGACAGGTTATCGGAAGACAACCTGAAAAACTTTGAGATTTTTGAAAACTTCGGCGGAAAGGTCTCCTTCTTCGGCAGTAAAGACATCAGAAAGCTGGTAAAACCTGTAAAAGACGCTGATGTTGTAATAGATGCGGTTTTCGGCACCGGCTTTACCCCACCTGTCAAAGGCTACAGGGAAAAGGCACTCCAGATAATAAACAGGCACGGCAAAACCGTAGTTGCCGTTGACATTCCCTCCGGACTGTCCGCAGATAAGGGAATTATAGAAGGCACGCACATTACCGCAGACCTTACCATAACTTTTGCCGCCCCAAAGCCCGTTCATGTCCTTTACCCTGCCAGCCTCCACTGTGGAGACGTTTTCGTCGTTGACATATCCATTGACAGGAAGTACCTGAAAAAGTTCAAACGGTATCTGCTTGAGCCCTCAATCCTGAAACTGCCCAGAAGGACTAAAGACAGCCATAAATATACTTACGGACACGCCCTCATAATAGGCGGTTCACAGGGAAAAACGGGAGCAGTGATTATGGCTTCCCGTTCAGCCACCGCTTCCGGTTCAGGACTTGTTTCCGCTGTCGTCCCACAGGAGCTTAACGCCGTGTTTGAAACCGCACTGGTTGAGGAGATGACACTGCCGGTACACAGCAGTGGCGGTTCTTTCACCAAAAAAGCGGTAAAACAGATAAAGCAGATAATAAAAAACGGCAAGTTCACCTCAATAGCTTTAGGTATGGGAATGTCCGTCAACGAAGGGACTTTAGCTGTTGTGGAGCAGATACTCAAGGTAAGGCTTCCGCTGGTTATAGATGCGGACGGCATAAACAACCTTGCCCTTCTGGAAAACTTCAAAAACAGACTGCTTAAAAGGAACTACCCTACGGTAATAACGCCCCACATCGGTGAGATGTCAAGGCTTACCGGCATACCTACCCAACAAATACTGGCTAATATGGAAGATGTGGCTGTGGACTTTTCAAGGGAGACAGGCGTTTATACAGTCCTGAAAGGTTCAAGGACTGTCCTGTCAACACCTGAAGGAAAGGTATTTTACTCAATCAGAGGAAACGAAGGAATGGCTACAGCAGGCACGGGAGACGTCCTGTCAGGGATTTTAGCCACCCTCGTTTACAGGCTTGGAGCTGAAGACGGTATAAAGACAGGCGTTTACCTGCACGGTCTTGCAGGAGACCTTGCCTATCAGGTTATAAACCCTGAAAGTATGAAGGCAACAGACCTTATAGGCTTTATTCCTGAAGCTTACGACCTTCTGTCAGGCTACAGCTGTAAGTACAGTATGTACTACCCGATAGACCCGTTAAAGGACAGTATTTCTTCTTATTTTAAATGACTTTACCAGCGTGATTAAAACCCCGACCTGCACAGCAAGGAGAAGGAAATGCATAAGGTAAACCTTTTCCTGATTTGTTTTTATTCCAAAAAAAACCTCCGCCGTCCTGTAAAACAAAAAAGAGCCTACCATTCCTGCAAGGTAGCCTGACTGCTTAAAAATGTCAAGCAGTGAAAGGAGCTTCTTTTTCCCCAAAAAAAGCGTCTCTGTTCTTACTATGTAAGAGCCGAAAATAAACGTAATCTGGTAGCCTGCGTAAATAAGGAGAGCGGTGGTGTAAGTATAAGGACTTAACAAAAAATAAAGCAAAAGGAAAAAAACCACCGCCTCAACAAAAAACAAAATGTAAAAAAAGTATTTCAGTTCCATCAGTCTTTCGTAAAACTTTGCCACAGCCAGCATTCCAACGGCAAGGAGTATTCCACCAAGCGAGTAAACGGAAGGTTTTAAGGGAGTGTAAATAGTGAACACGGAGCCGATAGACAGCCCCGCAAACACCGAGTTAAAAAACCTGTACCAGAAATACCTTCTACGGTAAAAGCCGGTTATCCTTACTACCATTTCAGCTGTACCCCTGCATACAGGCTTCTACCTGCCGTGGCGTACCCGTTTACGGTCTGGTAGTACTTGTCAGTAATGTTTTCCACCTTTAAAAATCCTTTCAGGTATTTATTAATCGTAAGGTTTACAAAACCGTTAAGAACGGTGTAATACCCGGTCTGGGAGCCGTCCCAGTCCTTCCTCTTATCCACGTAAACCCCCGAAATGCCCACGTTAAACTTATCGGAAGGATGCCATACCCCGTCAAACCCTATCTGGTGGAGAGGTCTTCTCGGCAGGCGGTTTCCGTCGTTGTCAACCCCGTAAAGGTAAGTGTAGTTAATCCTGATGAAAGTGTTTATGCCCTTTATGAAACGGGAGTAAGAGCCGTCAACACCGTGTATCTTCGTTTTACCCTCTATGTTAACGTACTTCCACAGTGCAAAGTCGTAATCAATCAGGTTCTTTATACTGTACTTAAAGTAAGAAACCTGAAAACCCCCGTACTCAAGCCCAATGTCCCACTGGAGGGAGTTTTCCGGCTTCAGGTCAGGATTGCCCCACCACGGATTGTAAAGCTGGTCAGGAGAAGGAACCGTATAGCCTGTGCCCCAGTTTCCCCTTAAAAACAGACCTTTCCATACCTGCCGTTTAACGCCCAGCTTCCAAGTGGTTTTGTCCTTAAAGGCTGAATAGCTGTCGTGCCTTAAGGACTGGTGGAGAACCGTATTTTTTAGCTTTATTACGCTGGTTATGTAGTAGCCGTTTCCGTGGTAAAGGCTGTCCAGTACGTTCCCTCCGCTTTTGTAAAGCTTGTAGTCCGTCCTTGTGAACCCCAGATTAACAAAGCCGAGCCTGTGATCTATCCTGTCCTTTACGGTGTATTCCCTGTATTCCCCCTCGTAGCCACCGTACTGCGTCCTGCTGAATACGGACTTTGAAAAGTAAGCCCTTAAACTGTTGTTTTTAAACTTCCTGTCGTACTGGACTTTGTAAAACTGCTGGTTGTAGTGGTTAAAGTATTCGGACAGACCAAAGCCGAAAGGATCATCGTAATCCTTTGCGTCTATCCCTGCCCCAGCGTCGTAATGTATAACCGCATCAATAGTCCTGACGACAGCCTCAAACCTGTCAGACGGCGTAATGTTCCAGCCCATTTTCAGGTTAATTGTTTCGTTCCTGTAAGGGTCCCTTTCCCAACCTAACTGGTCCCACCTTTTGCCGTAGTCCGGACTTCCCTTTATAGGCTCTGCTGCCGAAAAACCGGAGGTCTTAAACCAGTAGTAGCCCAAAATAAAGTCCAGCTTTTCACTGCCGTAAGACAGCGTTATACCTGCCTTTTTCGTGTTGTAATCGCCTAAAAGACCTTCCGTTTTCAGGTGCAGTCCGTCTTCCGGTCTTTTCGTGATTATGTTTATTACCCCTCCAACGGCGTCAGCCCCCCACACGCCGGACTGTATGCCCTTTATCACCTCTATCTGTCCCACGTTCTCAAGCAACAGGTGTTCGTAAGTGGCAGACCTGTTTGGTGTGGTAAAGTCGTTAACCCTTATCCCGTCAACCATAACAACCGTGTTTCTCGGGAAAGTGCCCCACAGATAGACGGAAGTTATCTGACCAAAACCGCCGTTTGAACTGTAAGCAAAGCCGTTTCTGTTGAAAATAATCTCCCGCAGGTCAAAGGGATGTTTCTCCTCAACCTCCTCTCCGGTTATCAGGTCAACCGGAGAAGTGGCGGTTTCCAGAGCGGAACCTGTGCCGTAAGCGGTCTCAATCGGCAGGTTTCCTATCTGGTAAGCGTGTGCCGAGCCGGTTAGCAGTGCGGCGATTAGCAGTTTTTTCATTCCCAACCTCCTTTTGCTAATGCAAATATTTTGCATTATTATACACAAAAAAAAGAGGAAGGGAAAACAAAAAGACTTTTTTTGAAAAAAACCTGTTTACTTCAGAACCAGCAGTTTTTTCGCCTTTTCCACCACGTTTGAAGGCGTAAAGCCGAACCTTTCCATCAACTCGTCCCCCGGTGCGGAGGCACCGAAGGTTTCCATACCTATGGCAATCCCGTTGTCGCCGATAATCTCTTTCCAGCCCAGCTTTGAGCCGGCTTCCACAGATATTTTAGGTATTCCTTCAGGTAAAACCTGCTTCCTGTACTCCTCCGGTTGCCTGAAAAACAACTCCCAAGACGGCATTGACACGACCCTCGTTCCTATACCTTCCTTTTCCAACATCTGTGCCGCCTCAAGGCAGACGTGTACCTCCGAGCCGGTGCCTATCAGGATTATTTCCGGCTTTTCCGCATCTTTCAGCACGTAAGCCCCTTTCTCAACGTTGCCCTTTATTGGATACCTGTCAATGTCAAGCACCGGTACGTTCTGTCTGGTAAGCACCAGCAGTACAGGTTTTTTCTCCCTTACGGCAATCTTCCACGCCTCAACGGTTTCGTTTGCGTCAGCAGGTCTTATAACCGTAAGGTCAGGTATTACCCTGAAGCCCATCAGTTGTTCTATAGGCTGGTGTGTGGGACCGTCCTCACCGACCCCTATACTGTCGTGCGTATATACGAATATGGAATGTACTCCCATAAGTGCCGACAGCCTGACGGAAGCTTTCATGTAGTCAGAAAACACGAAAAAAGTAGCCCCGAAAGGTATAAGACCGCCGTGGAGAGCCATTCCGTTAACCACGCCCCCCATTGCGTGTTCCCTTATGCCGTAATGTATGTTCCTGCCTGAAGGCGTATCACAGTAAAAATCCCCTTTCCCTTTAAGGACGACCTTGTTTGAGGAGGCAAGGTCTGCAGAGCCGCCTATTATGTTTGGCAGTCTGTCAGCCAGCACGTTAAGTGTGTCCCCTGAAGCAGTTCTGGTGGCTATCTTCTTTGAGGTGTCCCTGTAAACAGGCAGGTTTTCGTCCCAGCCTTCAGGTAGTATGCCGTTGACGAACCTTTCAAACTCCTCAGCCAGCTTGGGATACTTTTTCCTGTATTCGGCAAACATACCGTTCCATTCTTCCTCAAGCCGTCTGCCCCTATCTACAGCCTGCCTGAAGTGTTTTAAAGCCTCTTCAGGTATATAAAACATCTTATCTTCAGGAAATCCCAGATTTCTTTTGGTTATCCTTGCTTCCTCGTCCGTAAGTGGAGCCCCGTGTACCGCCGGACTGTCCTGCTTTGGAGAATGCCAGCCTATATGCGTTTTTATCCTGATGAGGGAAGGTTTTTCCTTTTCGTCCTGTGCGGACTTTATAGCCCCGTAAATTGCCTCAAGGTCTTCACCGTCAGGGACGGTAATAACCTGCCACCCGTGTGCCTTGAACCGCAGTTCTATGTCCTCAGTCCAAGTAATGTCCGTAGGACCGTCTATGGTTATGTGGTTGTCGTCGTAAAGGTATATCAGTTTGCCCAGCTTAAGCCTGCCTGCCAGAGCCGCCGCCTCGTAAGAAATACCTTCCATCAGGTCTCCATCGGAAACTATCGCATAGGTGTAGTGGTCAACGATGTTAAAACCTTCCCTGTTGAAGTAGTCCGCAAGGAAGCATTCGGCAATCGCCATGCCCACACCCATTGAAAAGCCCTGTCCTAAAGGTCCTGTGGTAGCCTCAACCCCGGGAGTAATGCCGTATTCCGGATGTCCCGGAGTTTTACTTCCCCACTGGCGGAACCTTTTTAACTCTTCCAGAGGAAGGTCGTATCCGTAAAGGTGCAGTAATGAGTAAAGCATAGCCGATGCGTGTCCGGCAGACAGTATGAACCTGTCCCTGTTAAACCAGTTTGGATTTTTAGGATTGTGTCTTAAGAACTTGTCCCACAGCACGTAAGCCATAGGAGATGCCCCAAGTGGCATTCCCGGATGTCCGGACTTTGCAGTCTGTATCTGATCAAGGGAAAGTACCCTGATTGTGTTTACGCAAAGCCAGTCAAGATTTCCCATCTAACTCTTCTCCTTGCCCCTACGGGAATTTTTAATTTAATCACAAATATTATAAAACTTTTGCCCTGTCCTTTTCCGATTTTATTAAAACACCGCTTTTTTTAATAAATTGTTATTAACAGCCTCCCCCAGTATGTCTAAAAACTCCCTCCTGCTTATCTCCTCCGCCCCGAACCTTGCCATGTGTGGAGTTGACTGCTGGCAGTCAATTATGCGGAAATTTTCCCTTTCAAGCCTTTTAACCAGATGTACGAAAGCCACCTTTGAGGCGTCAGGTACTATGTGGAACATACTCTCTCCAAAAAAAGCCCTGCCTATTGCCACCCCGTACAGACCACCTACCAGTTTTCCGTCAAGGTAAGTCTCTACGCTGTGTGCAAAGCCAAGTTCGTGTAGCCGTGTGTAAGCTTCTATCATCTGTGGTGTTATCCAAGTGCCCTCCTGCCCTTTCCTTCTCACGGAGGCACAAAGCCTTATAACCTCACCGAAAGCTGTGTTGAACCTTACCTCAAAGCCTTTGTTTTTCAGCGTTCTTTTCAGACTACGGGATATTTTGAGCTTTTGTGGAAACAGTACCATTCTCGGATCGGGAGACCACCACATTATAGGCTCACCTTCCGAATACCACGGGAAAATCCCGAGGGAATAGGCAAAAAGTAGCCTCTCAACCGAAAGGTCTCCGCCAAACGCAAGTGGCATGTCCGCAGGAGCGGTGTACGGATCAGGAAACCAGATGTTGTCCTTTTCAAGCCAAACCATCTTTCCCCTCTGCTATCATAATTAATATAGGAAACGGAGGGAAAGGAAAGTATGATAAGGCTCTTATTTTTGCTTACGGTTTTTTTAATCTCCGCCTGCAGTCCCAAGTACAGGACGGAAAAGGTTTACTACCCCCCTCCGGACAAAAGCTGTGTGGAAAGGTGCATAAAAGACCGTCTAAAGTGCCAGTCCGACTGTCAGGACAGGTACAACCGCTGTCTAAAACAGTCCGTATTAAGAGCGGAAAGGATTTACAGGCAGGTGGAAGACCAGTACGAAAAGGAGCTAAAAAGGTACTACAGGGAATACGACCTTTACCTGAAGAAAAAGGGATATGCGGAAAGCCAGCTTAAAAGGTTAAGGCAGGAGCTTGATTTTTACCGCCGTATATGTAGCCGTTATAAGGACAGGGAAGCCTGCGACAGGAAAAAACAGCTTGAGAAAAGGTTAAGGTACATAAAAAACAAAAAGTTAAAACCGCCTGCAAAACCCCGTAAAGTCAGCTTTGATGAAATACTTAAGCAGGAAAGGAAAGCCTGCACCTGTGATTGTGGCTGTAAGGAGATTTACGACGCCTGCTACCAGTCCTGCGGAGGCAAGGTTGAGGTCAGGAAGGTCTGTATAGAAAACTGTGATTAAACCGCAAAGTACGTTGCCTCCGGATGGTAAACCACTATTGCGTCCGTTGACTGCTCCGGCACTATCAGGTAGTTTTCCGTCAGGGACAGACCGTATTCTTCCGGTTTCAGGAGCTTGAATATCTTTTCGTTCAGGGACAGGTCTGGACAGGCTGGATAACCGGGAGAGTACCTTGCCCCCTGATAGTTCCTCACCTGCCAGTTCACGTCCTCAAGACTTTCCCCTTCATTTTTTGCTATCCCTAACTCTATCCTTATCTGCTTGTGGACGATTTCCGCCAGAGCTTCAGCCAACTCAACCCCGAGCCCGTGGACAAGGTGGTACTCCTTGTACTTACCTTCCCTGAAAAGCTGGTTTTCGTACTCGGAAAGCCTGCTACCGGCAGAAACGACCGTAAGCGGTAAAACGTCGTGCCTGTCGTCGTGGAAGTAGTCCGCCAGACAGCGGTAAGGCGGTTTTTTGGAGCGTGGAAAGTTCATAACCACTTCAGCTGTTCCTATAATGTCCTTAAGCGGTTCCCTGTTTACCTCCCTTTCGTCCTTCCACCCTTCCGTTTCCGGAAATACCAGAAGGCTACACTCCCTATTTTCTTCGTTTTCCACAGGGAAGTCAGACCTGCAAGGCCAGTATCCGTATATGATCAGAGGTTGAAATATGTCCTCCTCAATAAGCAGTTTTTTCAGCCTTTCAAAAGCCGGTATTATTTCCTCCTCTTTCAGCCTTTCGTATTCCTCCTTTGTCTTGCCTCCCCTTGTGTATCCCCAAGCCCTTTTAAACAGAGCCCCTTTATTTATCCACTTAAACGCAAGCTCCTGTATGTAGCGGTAAAACTCCCTGTCCTCCATTTCAGGATGTACCCACACCTTCCTTCCCCAGAAAGGAGGGATTGGTACCGGAACAGACCTGTCCGGCATTTTTATACGGCTGATTGGAGGTATTTCCTCCTCCTTTTTCTGTTTTTTCAGTTCTTCTTCTATCTCCTTCTCTTCCCTGTCCTGACCAAGGTTCGTATCAAGTGGCGAAACGCCGTCCCACTTTTCTATCCTGTTCATAGCCTCTATGCCGTCAAACGCATCACGGCAGTAGAAAATCGGACCGTCGTAAACGGGACGGCAGTACTGGTCAACGAAAGCCTTGTTCAGTGCGGCTCCCCCCAAGAGGACAGGCACTTTTATGCCCCTTTTCTTCATTTCCTCAAGGTTGTTTTTCATCTCAAGTGTGGACTTTACCAGCAGACCACTCATACCTATTGCGTCTGCGTTGTGTTCCTCGTAAGCCTTTATAAACTCCTCCAGCTCTACCTTTATGCCCAGATTTATCACCCTGAAGCCGTTGTTCGTAAGGATTATGTCAACAAGGTTTTTACCTACGTCGTGGACGTCCCCCTTAACCGTTCCCAGCACCAGCGTGGTCTGTTTTTCCTTTTTCTTTTTAGGCAGGTATTGGTTAAGGTAGTCAACTGCGGCTTTCATAGCCTCCGCAGACTGGAGGACGAAAGGCAGTTGCATCTTACCTTCCCCAAAAAGGTCTCCCACCACCTTCATCGCTTCTATCAGTATTTCGTTTATTATCTTTTCAGGCGGTATGGTATGCCTTGCTTCTTCCACAGCCTCTATCAGCTTTTCCTTCTCACCGTCTATAAGGAGTTTTTTTATCCTTTCTTCTATCGGCAGTTTTTTAAGCAGGTCTTCTTCCTCTTTTAAATCCCTGTCTTTAGCCTTTGAAAAGTGGTTTATGAACCTGATCAGCGGGTCTTCCCCGTCCTCCCACCTGTTGAAAAGGAGGTTTTCACATACCTTCCTGTCTTCTTCAGATATTTTGTGGTAAGGTATGAGCTGTTTTGGATTGACGATAGCCATAGTAAGTCCCGCTTCTATACAGTGGTGGAGGAAAACGGAGTTCAGGTACTTTCTGGCTGTGGCGTCCAGCCCGAAGGAAATGTTTGATATTCCAAGCACAAAGCCCACTTCCGGATGCCTTCTCCTTATCTCCCTTATAGCCTCTATGGTCTGGACTGCCGCGTCCCTGTATTCCTCGTCCCCCGAGCCTACGGTGAACGTAAGAACGTCAAAAACGAGGTCTTCAGGTCTCAAGCCGTGTTTTTCAGTGGCGAGCCGATACATCCTTTCCGCCACTTCAACCTTCCTTTCCTTCGTTTTAGCCATACCTTTTTCGTCTATGGTAAGTAAAACCAGTGCCGAGCCGTACCTTTTTGCAAGCGAGCAAACCCTGTTGAACTTTTCCTCACCGTCCTCAAGGTTTGCAGAGTTCAGTATAGGTCTTCCCCCTATGTGTTTCAGTGCCGTTTCCAGTGCGTCCGGCTGTGTGCTGTCAGGCATCAGCGGTACAGGTATCTTCTCGTTGAAACGGCTTATTACAGCTTTCATGTCCTTTATCTCGTCCCTGCCGGCAAAGTTTACCGACACGTCAAGTGCGTGTGCCCCAGCCTTAACCTGCTCCTGTGCTATGGACAGTATGCCGTCGTAGTTTTCCTCCAGCAGGAGCTTTCTGAACTTTTTTGAACCTGTGGCGTTTGTCCTTTCCCCTACCATAAACGGTGGAGGCTCCTGTTTTAAAGGCTGTATGCCGTAAAGTGAAGCCAGTGCAGGCTTCTGCCTGCCTTTAGGCGGTTTCGGTTTTTTTCCCTTCACCTTTTCCGCCAGTGCCTTTATGTGAGCAGGCGTTGTTCCACAGCAACCACCCAGTACTGCCACCCCGTCAAACTTCAGGAAGCCGCTTTCCCTTTCGGCAAACTCTTCCGCCCCCATCGGATAATAGGTGTGTCCGCCCCTATTTTCCGGCAGTCCTGCGTTTGCGTGGATTGAGATAGGTCTGTCCCATACCTGCGAAAGCGTTTTAAGGTGCTGTTCAACCTGCTCCGGACCTGTCCCACAGTTAAAGCCCAGCGAAAGTATGTCAAAAGGCTCCATTATGGTGGCAAGCGTTTGTGCGTCCGTCCCTATCAGCATGGTTCCGGTCAACTCTATGGTGGCTGATACCATAACAGGAATGTCCTTTCCCATTTCCCTTGAGGCGTCCTGTATGCCGTGTAGTGCCGCCTTTATCTGCAGAGGGTCCTGAAAAGTCTCAAGTAAAAACACATCAACGCCCCCGTCTATAAGCCCCTTTGCCGCCGTTTTGTATCCCTCGTACATCTCGTCGTACTCTATGTGTCCTAAAGAAGGCAGTTTCGTGCCGGGACCCAGTGAGCCGGCAACGAAAAGCGGTTTTTCCTCCGTAGAGTACTTGTCGCATACCTGCCTTACCAACTGTGCCCCTGCCTTGGCAAGCTCGTAAGTCCTGTCCCCTATACCGTACTCGTCCAGTACCCAAGGCAAAGCTCCAAATGTATTGGTTTTTATCAGGTCTGCCCCTGCCTGTGCGTACTTTTCGTGTATGGAGCGTATTACTTCCGGTGCTCCCACGTTCAGTATCTCATTACAGCCTACCTTTCCCTGCCAGCTTTCCATCGGTATGATGGTGGACTGGATCATAGTCCCCATCGCACCGTCCATAACCAGTACTTTTTCTTTTATTAACTGTTTAAGGTCTTTCATTTTCCACCCTGTAGTTGATGAATTAAGAAAATTAATATATATTATTTTTCTGCGGTTTTTCAAAAAACAAAGCAGGAGGTTTTATGTTATGGCCAGCGGTGGCCCGACGAGTTTTTTAATTGAAAAAATTAAGATGGAGGATAGAAAATGGAAAAAACCCTCGGACTGCATATCTTAGCTGACCTTTACGGAGTAGAATTTGACAAGTTAGACCACGTTGAAGACGTTAGGGAGCTCCTTGAAGGAGCAGTCAAGTATGCAGGTCTAAGCAAACTCTCATCACACTTTCACCAGTTCTATCCACACGGAGCAACAGGCGTAATCCTTCTTGAAGAATCTCACATATCAATCCACACTTGGCCGGAACACGGCTATGCCGCTATAGATGTTTACACGTGCGGAGGAAAGGAAAAAACCTTTAAGGCTATGGAATACATTCTGAAGGTTTTAAAGCCAAAAAGAGTTGACGAAAAGGTTGCTGAAAGAGGCGTTGTTCCGGTAGATGAAGCCACTACCAACATTGAGAAAATAGAGCTGGAGACGGTATAAACCGCCTCCGGATTTAGATATACGCTTTTTTAAAAATTCCTGAAGGACAGGTTTATCCAAACAGCCTCCTTCCCTGCTTGAGGGACAGGAGGCTTTTATAATGCTTAATTGGAGGATTTTTCAACCACTTCTTCAGGGATTGAAACCCTGATACCCCCCCTAAAGTCCCCTTCTTTGTAGCCTACCGCCTTATCTTCAGGATACAGCTCCTTCAGTTTTTTAACCACTGCCGGATTCATCTTTTGTGGATCACCGTGGCATATGAGACAGACAGGCATTACCTTTAAAGGCTTGTAGTACCTGTATTCGCCGTTAACCTTCTGGACGTAGTAAGGAGGCAGTTTGCCCGTTTTTTTCATACTTTCTTCAAAAAACTTCAGTGCCTCCGCCTCGTATTGGTCCGGCTTGTTAAGAGGATTTCTGTATTTGAAGGAAGTCCTTTTAATCTCCTTAACCCCTTTAACTTCCTGTGCCACTTCCTTTGTGATAGTTAAAGCCTTCTTTGAGCAGGTCTCTATAGCCCCCACCGGTCCCTGTGATGTTAGTGCTGTCTTCAGTTCCTTTTTTAACCGCTTGAGCAGTGTTGTTGATGCGGTCTCCCCTATCTGTTTAACCGTTTCCAGTTTTTGTGGCGGTATTTCGGTGGTGGAAGACTGGTTTAAGCCACAGCTGAAAAACAGAAAACCTACTGCCGTAAGCAGTCCAACACCTGCTTTACCCATTCCGTTCCTCCTTGCCGTTTTTTTTACAGGTATAACAAACCTTCTTCCATAGCCTTTTTCAGGTAAAATTCCAATTCTTCGTCGCTTACCTGATGGAAGTCCTGATAAAAAGCACCAACCGCAAAAAACGGCGTGCTGACCTTATGATAACATATCACGTCGTCAAAATACCTGCTTACCCTTGGTATGCTGTCCGCCGGACAGACAGGCACGGCAAGTATGACTTTGTTTGCCCCCCTGTTCTTTGCGTACAGACCTGATACCAATGCTGTAAAGCCGGTAGCCAGACCGTCGTCTATAATAACCACGTTTTTACCGCTTATATCCGGCTCTTTCCCTCCCAGATACTTTTCAAGCTTTTCCCTTGCTTCCCTTATGGCTTTCATTATCGCTTCCCTGATCACAGGGTTGTCAGCAGGTATCCCTTCAGCCAGTATGTAAGAGCCGTCTGGAGCCGCCGCCCCAATTGCCGTCTCCGGCTGGTCAGGTAAGGTTATCTTTTTTGCAACAACCATACTGAAAGGTATTCCCGTCTTTTTAGCCACGTAGTAAGCTACCGGAACGCCTCCCCTCGGAATGGCAAGTAAAACGGTGTTTTCCTTATCCGCCAGCCTTTGTGCTAACAGTTCCCCCAGAAGCAGACCGGCTTCTTCCCTGTTTTTAAACATAACAATCCTCACAAGTCCCCTAAACGGGACATTTCCTTTATTTTAGATTTACTTTCCTTTTTAACAATTTCTTCCCACTGACCTACCACGTCAATATCGTTTCCTTCTATTTTTTCCACAGCCCTGTCTATCTTTACCAGCAGAGGTATCTTCGTCATATTACCTATGATGATAGCCTCCCCCGGATTAAGTCCCGGCAAGTAGTCCATAAGCTCCTGTGAAAGGGACTCGCTTGCCCTCTGGACGTGCTTCTGGTCTTCAGGTTCAACCAGCTTCAGTATGATCATGTTGTTCATCTGTGAAAGTATTTCCTTGTCAAGCCCTTTAGGTCTTTGCGTGACGACCGTTATGCCCAGCCCAAACTTCCTGCCCTCACGTGCTATCCTTGCTATGTAGTACTTTGACTGTGTGTTCCTGTTTTCACCTGCAAGTATGTGAGCTTCCTCTATAACAACCATAAGCGGGAAAGGTAGCCTTGACTCCCCCTGCCTTACGGCTTTTTTCCTTTCCTCCAAAGCCCACCTTAAAACGCTTGAGGCTATTGCGTCCGCCACCTCCTCGTCAAGCTCGGAAAAGTCAAACACGTTAACCTTCCCCGGCTTTATGTTTTCAACCAGAGGAGGTACGCCCAGCTTTATTATGTGTCCCAATTCCATCTCAAGGTCTTCAAGCTTGTTCAAAACCTCAAACAGTGAGTCTTCCCTTACCCTGCCCTTTATCTTCTGTCCCACCTCACTTTCAGGGTCCGCAAGAGCTTCAATCGTTTCTTTTAGCCTTTTCAGGAAAATATCCGTGTTAATCTCGTTCTGCCAGTTGTCCCCTTTTTCTCCCTTCAGCTGTTCAATCAGGTACTCAAGAGCTATCCTGAAGTACCTGAACTGGACTGTGGCGTTTGGCTTTATCCCTATAAAGGAGGCAAACTCCCTCGGCTTTAAAGAGGCAGGATTTATAAGAGGGACTATGTGGTTAACCACAGACCTGCCGTTTCTGGTAAACCTCGTCCTTGCGTACTCCCCGTGGAAGTCAAACACCGCCACAGTTCCGCCAAGTTCCACTATGTTTTTAAGCAGAACCGAAACAGTGTTTGACTTACCTGCCCCTGTTATGGCAAGGACTGCCAGATGCCTTAATACCACCTGCTCCACGTCTATGTAAACCGGCACCTCCTCTTTCTCCGAAAGTAGCCTGCCTATTCTAATAAACCGCTTACTTTTTGCCCCGAAAACCTTCTTCAGCAACTCCGGATCAGCCTCGTAAACGGCAGAAGCAGGCATAGGTGGTGTCCGTGGTATCTGGAGGTAAACCTCGTCCTCCCCTTCCACTATCTCACCGAGTATGTGGACTTCCCCCTTTATCGTGTTTTCCTTTTCGGAAAACCTTTTCAGGCTTTCCGCCTGCTGTTTTGACGTGATGTCCTCCGGCAGATAGGGATTGTTCCTCTCCAGACTTTGTATCATTCCCAGCAGTCTCTTTTCCCCATCATCATCTTTGTAATTCAGGATAACGAACTGTCCTATCCGGA
>JAADDT010000113.1 GCA_013153765.1 Aquificota bacterium | reverse complement strand
GAAAAGGAAGTGGACAGGCTGATAGAGGAAATAATACAGGAAGCAAGGATAGAGTATTACTACTCAAACCGGAAGGAAGAAAACAAAAAAGACCTGCTGAAGATGTTTGAAAAACTCCTTAAAATCAACGATTGATTTATGTCATAGATAAATAACCGGAACTGTATTTTTTTATAACTGGTTATGAAATTAAGGAGCAAAAGTTATGTTAATGGAACCGTCCCAGCTTCCCCGTGTATCCCTTGAAAGGATGAACAAAGTTCACGAGGAGGAGATAAACATACTAAACAGACTGCACCAATCAATCGTGTCGCAGGCTGACCTTGAGGAGATAGACAGGAACTTCAGGGAGTTTCTGGAGGACGTTTGGAACCACTTCCGGTCAGAACAAGAGATGATGGAGCAGTTTAACTTTTTTGCATTTCCAATGCATAAAGGCGAACACGACATCATTCTGGGACAGCTGGAAAACCTGAAGAAAAAATGGGAAAAGGAGCAAAATCCGGAGCTGATAAAAGCCTACATAGAGAAAGAGTTCCTGCCGTGGCTTATGAACCACATACAAACTATGGACACGATCACCGCCCACTTTTTATCCCACTTTATAAGGGATTAACCGCCTGACAGGTATTTTTTTATGTTCTGTGCAACGTTTTCCGGAATGCCTAACCTTTTCAGCTCCTCAACGGGAGCTTCCGCTATCCTGTTTACGGTCTTGTAAGTCCTGTAGAGTATTTCCTTCCTTTTTTTGCCAACGCCTTCTATCCTGTCCAGAACCTCCTTCAGACCTTCCCTTTCCCTTAGCTTTCTGTTGTAAGACAGTGCAAACCTGTGTGCCTCGTCCCTTATTCTGGTAAACAGCTTCAGCAACTCCTGATGCTGGAAAAGGTCAACCTCCCTGCCGTCGTCAGTAAAAAGGGTTTCCTCCTTTTTTGCTATGCTGAAAACACGCAGTCCTTCCAGACCTAAAGCGTCCCTTACTATAAGCCCTTGCTTCAGGTGTCCCTTACCGCCGTCTATTAAAACCAGCGGTTTTTCTTCCATATCAAGGTACTTTTTAAACCGTCTGTACAACACTTCCCTTAAGGAGCTGTAGTCGTCAACGCCTTTTACGGTCTTTATCCTGAACCGTCTGTATTCCTTTTTGTCCATATTACCGTTTTCCCACACCACGCAGGAGCCGACCGTGTATTCCCCCTGCAGGGTTGATATGTCAAAACCTTCTATCCTGTAAGGCAGGTCAAATCCCAAGACCTGTCTGAACTGTCCCTTTAAGGCTGTAGTGTCCGTAAAGCTGAAATTCCTGTCTATAAAGTTTTTCACGCCTTCAGGTATGGTGTGGTCTATACCAACCGGACTTCCCTTCTTTGCGGTAAGCCACTTTTTTATGTTTTCCTCCTCCGTAAGGTCTGTATTGGTTATTATCAGATCTGGTATGTAGTTTCCCTTCCCGTAATAGCCTGTAATCACCTGATCGTAAAACTCCCCTCCCGCACCGGTCTCCTTAAACTGGAGGAAGTTTTTACCTACTATCCTGTATCCCCTGATTACCACCAGAAGGACGCTTTCACCTGCAAAGTAAAACAGGTCAGCCTCCTCAACAGGCAGTCCCAGAACCTCCTGCTTCTGTATCAGGTTTTCCATTGCTGTTATCTGGTCCCGCACAACCGCCGCCTTTTCAAAAAGCATCTTTTTCGTGTACTGGTCTATCCTGTCGTAAAGCTGGTAAATTACCTTGCTTACGTTTCCGGAAAGGAAAGCTTTGGCACTTTCAACGTCAAGCCTGTATTCCTTTTTTGAGATTTTGTTAACGCAGGGAGCGGAGCAGAGCCCCAGATGGTAATCAAAACATACTGCGTCCCTTTTAGGCATAGGGTCGCAGGTACGGAGCTTGAAAAGTTTGTGTATCAGGTCTTTCATAGCACGGGCAGTTCGGGAAGGAAGGAAAGGTCCAAAATACTCCCCTTTTACCTCCCCAAACTTTCTGCTTATTACCACGGTAGGGTATTCGTCGTCCGTAATAACAAGCATAGGGTAGCCGGAGCCAGACTTTAGACGGACGTTGTATTTTGGCTTGTACTGTTTTATTAACTCGTTTTCAAGGACGAAAGCCTCGTAATCGGACTTGGTGATTATCCATTCTACCGTTTTGCTTTCGCCGAATATTTTTTTCTCTTTAGGGTCTGTTTTTACAGACTGGAGGTGGTTTTTCAGCCTGTTTTTCAGGTTTTTTGCCTTACCTATGTAAACATAACTGCCGTCAGCCCCCCTGAACAGGTAAACGCCGGACTTTTCGGGAGCCAACTCTATCTGCTTTTTCAGGTCTTCCATCTTTTACAACGCACAACAGCCTTCGTCTTCCGCAAAGGATATAAGGTTCATCACCTCACTGAAGGAAGGGACTGTCTCACTTACGTACTGGACTGTGCCGTGCTGGTCTATAAGTATGAAAAAATCCCCGTTTTCATCAAGACCGAACTGATCCAGAAAGTTTTTTGTGGTTATCTGGACGTAGTCTATAAGCTTTACATTTGCCCTTTCAAACTCCTCCTCGTATTTTTCAAGGTCGTCCTTTTCAGCTTTGTATATTACAACGTGGTATTTCTGCTTAAGGTCGTAATAGTTTTTTCCCTGTATGCCGTCCAGAAACTCAAAATAAGGTGCCTTACTGCCTACTTTTGTTATCATTTTTCCTCCTGTTTGCAGGGTTTGACTAAAATCTATAATATATATTGGATTTTCCCAATTAGCAAACAGGAAGGTTTTTGATGGAAAGGTTTGTTGAGTTTTTAATCCCGCCACTGATAGGAGCTTTTATAGGGTACATCACAAACTATCTGGCAGTTAAGATGCTTTTTAGACCTTTTGAGGAGAAAAGGATTTTCGGCATCAGGGTGCCGTTCACTCCCGGACTTATACCACGCAGGAGGGAGGAGATAGCAAACGCAATAGGAGAGACGATAGAAAAACACCTGCTTACGAGGGAAAACCTCCACAAACTATTTGAGGAAAGTGGCTACAAGGAAAGGCTGAAAAAAAGGATAGAGATAATACTGGAGGAAATGGTTGACGAGATAATAACGGACATGAAGGAAGGTCTGAAGGAAGGCATATCACTTGGCAAGTTCAACATAAAAACCGCATTTATCTCCGTAGCCCTTGAGAAGGTGGTTGACCGGGTCGGCGAAAGGATAAAGAAAAAACTGAAGGAAAAACTGCTTGAAAGAGCTTCAGACAGTATAGAGAGGAACATAGAGGAAGAACTGCCCCAGCTACTTTCCCAGCTTGACGTGAAAAAGATGGTAAGGGAGACTTTCCTCCAGATGGACGTGGAAACACTGGAAAGGATAGTGGTAGGTTTTTCGGAAAAACAGTTGAGGCACATAACCTACACGGGAGCAGTTCTGGGTTTTCTGATAGGTCTTATCCAAAGCGTATATTTAGCCTTAAGGTAGGCTACAGGTTCTTACGGAGTTTAGGGTCTAAAGCGTCCCGTAAAGCGTCCCCAAGCAGGTTAAAGCTGAGTATGGTTATGAATATTGCCACTCCGGGAGCAAGTATCCACGGGTACTGGGAAATTGCCGATATACTCCTTGCGGCGGCAAGCATATTTCCCCAGCTGGCGTAAGGTTCCTGAATCCCAAGACCAAGCAGGGACAACGCACTTTCACCAAGTATGTATCCCGGTATTGACAGTGTAGCCGCAATAAGCAGGTAAGAAAAGGTATTGGGTATTATGTGTCTGGTTATTATGCGGAGGGAGGAAGCCCCGTAGCTTTTTGCCGCAAGGACGAAATCCTGTTCCCTTATGGACAGAACCATTCCCCTTATAACTCTTGACAGACCTGCCCAGCCTATAAAGGACAGTATTATCACGATAAGGAAGTAAACCTGAACTGAAGAAAGGGTTATGGGAAAAACAGCCCGTAAGGCAAGCATCAGGTAAAATCCGGGGAAGGACATTACTATTTCCGCAATCCTCATAAGTATGTTGTCTACCTTTCCGCCGAAGTATCCGGAAATTCCCCCGACTATAGCTCCTATCGTAAAGGAAACAAGGACGCCCACTATACCAATTGAAAGGGAAATCCTTCCTCCGTAAAGCAGGCGGGAAAATATATCCCTGCCAAGATGATCTGCCCCCAGCAGGAATATACGCCCTTCCTTTACTCCAAACAGATGTCGGCTGGTGGGAATAAATCCTAAAAGGTAATGCCTTTCACCTTCCACGAAAAAATAAACAGGATATTTACGGGAGTAATCTATCTCGTATCTCTTAAAAACAGGGTCAACCAGCCTGTAGCCGTAAACGAAAGGTCTTAAATGGAAATTTCCCTCCCTGTCAAAAAAGTGTATCTGGGTGGGAGGGTGGTAAGGGGTGTCCCTATGCTGGAGGTCAAACGGATAGGGAGATATGAAGTCGGCAAAAACCGCCAGAAAGTACAGTATTCCCAGCACGTATAGGGAGGTATAGGCAAACTTATTTTTCTTTATGTAATGGAGTATTTCCTTCATAGCTACTTTAGAACTCCTTCCACTTCCCTCTGTCTTACCCGGGGGTCTAACTTTGCAAGAAGCACGTCAGCAATAAGGTTTCCTATTATCAGCATAATAGCCCCTATATAAAGACCTCCCATCACAAGATACAAGTCCTGCGAAAGGACAGCATCAAGCATCAGCATTCCCATTCCCGGCCAGTTTACGATTATTTCTATCAAAGCCGCACCGGAAAGGAGGTTCGCTATTTCAAATCCAAGTAAGGTTATAAAAGGGTTAAGGGCGTTCCTGAATGCGTGTCTGTATATTACAAGCCTTTCGGGAAGACCTTTTGCCCTTGCGAACATCACGTATTCGGACTGGAGAGCCTCTATCATAGCACTCCTTACCAGCCTTACCAGACCTGCAAGTGAGCCGATAGCCAGAACGAAGGCAGGCAGGGATACGTGCCACAGTCTATCCAGCAACTTCCCCCAGAAATCAAGCTGGTCGTAGTTTGGGGAGGTAGCCCCTCCGGTAGGGAAAATTCCGGTTTTTACAGCAACGAAAAGGAGTAAAAACGCAAGAAAAAAGTTTGGGATGGACATAAAAGTAAAGGAAAAAAGCTGTATGAACCTGTCTATCCACCTGTTAGGGTTCAACGCCGCCCATATGCCTAAAGGGACAGCAAGCCCCCAAGCTAAAACGGCTGAAGTAATGGACAGGAAAAGGGTGTTCCCTATCCTTTCCTTGATCAGTTCAACTACCGGCACGTGGTAGCTGAAGGAGTATCCCAGATCAAAAGTGAGTGCGTTTATCAGCCATTTAAAGTACTGGACTAAAAGTGGCTGATCCAGACCGTAAGCCCTTTCCAGTTCCTTCAGCGTTTCCTTTGATATCTGGGGGTTCATCTTCAGCTGGTCAAGGTAGTTTCCCGGAGCCATCTGTATGATCAGGAAGGAGATAAAAGTAATCCCTATAACCAGCGGAACCATCTGGATAAGCCTTTTAAGTATGTATAAAAACACTTTTTATCCCTAATCCGGTTGTGCTATTTTAAATAGAATATATCACAAAAAGGACGCGGGAATATAAATGGAAAAGAAAAAGTGGAGAACGGCTATAAGCTGGCATTTTGACGGGGAAGCCTACGTAAGGGGATACAACCTTGCGGAGCTGATAGGAAACCTTACCTTCACCGAGGCTATCTATCTGGTTCTAAAGGGAGAATTGCCTACAAACAGGGAAAGGAAAATGCTTGACGGCATTTTCGTGGCTATGGTTGAGCATTCAATTGCCCCACCTTCCGTCATTGCGGCAAGAGCCGTGGCAAGCGGCGGAAACTCCCTCCACGTCGGCGTGGGAGCAGGTGTGCTTGCCTTTGGAGATGCCCACGGGGGAGCTTTGGAAGGTGCGATGAGGTTTTATCAGGAAAACGCCGACAGGGACGTGGAGGAGGTTGTAAGGGAGTATCTGGAAAACGGCAAAAGGATACCGGGATTTGGACACAGGTATTACAAAGATTACGACCCCCGTTCAAAACGGATATGCGAGCTGGCAAAGGAGATAGGCTACTTTGGAAAGTACTGCCGTTTTGCCCAGCAGGTTGAGGAATGGATAGAAAAAATAAAAGGTAAAAAACTGGTTATGAACGTTGACGGGTCTATAGGTGCTGTCCTTTCCGAAATGGGATTTGACTGGCGTATGGGAAAAGGGTTTTTCATCATAGGCAGGGTGCCGGGACTGGTAGCCCACGTTTACGAAGAGCTGGTTATGGAAAAGCCCTTCTCAAAACGGCTTGACGAGGAAAAGGAAGTGGAATATTTAGGCGAAAAGCCTAAAAAACTGCCGGACAGCTTTAAAAATAGGCGGTTGTGAGACCTGCCTTTTTGGATAAATTTTAATCAAATGGCAGAATTTGACAAATCCTATGCGGACTTTCAAAGAAGACGGCGTAATATTTTTATTATTTCCGTAATTCTTTTTGTTTTCATTTTAGGAAACCTTTACATATTTAAAGAAATATCAAAGGTTAAGGACGTTTTTAATCCTTACATTTTCCTTATTATCATAAACATAGACGTCGTTTTTTTCCTTGCCATTCTGGCTATCTCCTTAAGACACCTGATAAAGCTGTTTTTTGAAAAAAAAGAGCCCACCGGCAAACTCCGTAAAAAGCTGTCCTTCATACTTATATCAATGGTAATAATCCCTGCAATGATACTGTCTGTAGCGTCCATAAGCCTTATCTCAAACGCAACGAACCTGTGGTTCAGCGGTAAGGTTGAAAAGGCTTTAAGGCTGATGGAACAGCTTACGGAGGAAAACATAAAGGAATATTCCCACCTGCTTGACGAGGTTGTTTACCTGATAGAAAAGGAAAAGATAACGCCCTACGAGGCTTTCAAAAAGTTCAACATAGTGTCAATGGTTATTCTGGACAGAAACAAAAGACCTTTAATGATTTACGGAAAGCCGGTGAAGGACATAGAGGAAGCGGACTTCCAGCTACAAAAAGTAATCCTTGAAAAGGACGGAAAATACTACCTGCGGTACGTAAGACCGTTCAGGGACGGGAAATACATAGCCATAGACTACAGACTACCGCCACTTCTGGCTAAATACAAGAAAGAGATAAACTACATTGCGGACATATACTCCCAGTTCAGGTATTACAAAAATCCAATCAGGGTCAGCTACATCGTAACTATGCTGACGATCACAATGTTCGTAATATTTGCCGCAGTCTGGTTCGGACAGTACGTAGTAAGGAACCTTACCTATCCTCTGGAAAGGCTGGTGGAGGCTTCAAAAAGGCTGGCAAACAAAGACCTTAACGTGAAGGTTGACGTGAAAGCACCGGACGAGATAGGGATACTGATACAGGAATTTAACAACATGGTTAACGAGCTGAAGAACCTTTACTTCCAGCTTGAAAGGAGCAATAAAAACCTGAAGGCTAACAAAGAGTATCTGGAGGCTATACTGGAAAACGCAAGGACGGGAGTTATATACTCGGACAGGTTTGGAAGGATAGAAAAGATAAACAAAGCCGCCGCCCAAATACTGGGAATAGATGCGGAAAGGCTTAAAGGCAAAAGTATAGAGGAGTTTATGGAGGGGATAAGGCTTGACACCTCAAACATAGACAGAGAGCAGACCATCAACATAGACGGGAAAATAATAATAGCAAAGATAACCAAAATATCCCCTAAAGGCTACGTTCTGATATTTGACGACATTACGGAAATCGTTGCGGCGGAGAAAGTCCTTGCGTGGAAGGAGATAGCCCAGAGGATAGCCCACGAGATAAAAAATCCACTTACACCTATCAGGCTGTCCGCTGAAAGGATAAAAAGGCAGTACGAAAACAACAATCCGAAGTTTTCGGAAATACTTAACAAATCTGTTGACGTAATATTCACCGAGGTTGACCACCTATCAAAGCTGGTTAAGGAGTTTGGACAGTTCGCATCTTCAGACAAAAAGATGAAGATAGAGGAGGTAAACCTGAAGGAGCTGTTTGATGAGCTGAAAAACAGCTACCAGACGGAAAACTTCCAGATAAGAATAAACATACCTCCAGACCTGAAGGTGAAGGGAGACCAGAAACTACTCCGTCAGGCTTTCCTTAACATCATACAGAACAGCTTTGAATCAACGAAGGACGGTAAAGGTATCCTTGAGATAAACGGCAAAAGGGAAAACGGTAAAGTGGTAATAACCTTCAGGGACAACGGTAAAGGGATACCTGCCGGAGAGCTTGAAAAGGTGTTCATACCTTATTACTCCCGTAAAACGAAAGGTTCAGGTCTTGGTCTGGCAATAACAAAAGAGATTATAGAAAAACACGGCGGAAGCATAAAAGCCCTGCCGTCAGAAGAAGGTGCCCTGTTCCGGGTAGAACTGCCCCTGTCCTGACCTATCCCCACACCTTCCTTATAAACTGTAAAAGCAGTCTGTTAAACTCCTGCGGGTTTTCAAAAGGAGGCAGGTGTGCGGAATTTTCAACCACTACAAACTCAGCCCCTTTTATCCCGTCAGCTATCTTTTTAACTACCTGCGGCGGAGTGACCATCTCGTCGTCCTTCCCTGCCACAACCAGCGTGGGAACGTGGATTGTAGGTAGCAGGCTGGTATTGTCCGGTCTTTCGGCAAGTGCTATGAGAGCCTTTATTATCCCTTCCTCCGTAGCTTCCTCCATCAGACATTTAAGCCTTTCCATCTTTTTCAGGTCTTTTTTGGTTGCCGGTGAGGTCTGTACCTGTAGCATTAATTGTATAAGAAAGTCCTTACCTTCCTTTTTTATCTTTTCAATGGTGGTGTATCTGGCTTCCCTGCCCTCGTCTGTGTCAGCTTCAGACCTTGTGGCTACAAACACAAGCCCGTCAATAAGCTCCCTGTACCTCCTCCACAGGTCAAACATCACGTATCCCCCCATTGAGGTGCCTACAGGTATCAGCCTTTTAACTCCAAGGGAGGAAAGTTTACTTACAATAATGTCCGTAAGCATCTGTATGGTGTAAACGGTGGGAAAGTCCCTTTCCCTGCCGAAACCGGGATAATCAACGCCAACATAAGATATGCCCGCTTCCTCAAGTGCTTTAAACTGGCTTTCGTACATACCGCTGTTAAGGGGAAACGCGTGTAAGAAAAGAACCGCCTTTTCCGTAAAAATCCTCACCTTTTCCCTCCTTAACGTTTATTTATTAATCATACATCAAACTCCGTTTTTAGATAAGTGTCTATAGCATCTGCAAGGAACTTTCTGCCGGAGATAACAGCCTGCCTTCTGGTCTCCTGTGCGATTTTTAAAGCCCTTTCCCTTTCGCCTAAAATGTTTAAAGCCCGAAATAGAGGAACGTTAAGGCTGTAAGGTTTTTTCAGTTTTTTAAGGTCCCTTTCTATTTTTTCCTTAATATCTTTTATCCGGCTTATGTCCTCCCTGAAAAGGGTTATGTAGCCGTTGTAATAAGAGTAAAGCACTCTCTCCTTTTTTTCCTCCGAAAAGTTGTTAAAAGCCCTTTCCATCTCCTTTCCTATACTTTCAATCCTTTCTGCAGACATTTCCATAACTGCCCTGTTTATCTCAACAACGAGCCTGTGGTCTGTGGTTATCACCTGCGGAAGCAGTTCTGCCACCGTTTTGTATTCCTCCTCAAAGCCTAAAATGTGTATGTTAGTCAAGAACTGGTTTATGTATTTCTTAAACGGGTTCTGTAGATAAGGCGTAAGGACGGAAGGCTTTTTGTAAGCATACTCTTTCAGGTCTTTTATCTGTTTTACAAACTCCCTGATGTAGCCTTCAACATCAACGATAAGTGCTATAAAGGAGTTTTCCACTTGCAGGTAAGAGCCGACTATGTTTATTATCTGGAATATGTTGTTCTCCTCCGGATAGGGTAGCATCTGCCTGTTTATCATCTCCTTTTTCAGGTTGTAGCCCTTTATAAGGTAGCCCAGCGACCTTTCCCAGTCCGAAAGGAGCTGTACGCCGTATATGTACATAAATTGGTAAAAGTCTATACCACTCCTGAAATGCTCCTTCAAAAAGGAAGGGTATTCCTGAATAAACTCCAACACCTCACCTATGAAGGTTTGAAGGTATTTAAGGTAAGTGTACCTGTCGTCCAGAAAGGTAAGTGCGTTGAGCATCCTTTTAAGGGTGTAAATCCTTATTAGCCTTTGCTCCGGCTCTCCGGAGCGGTACTTTTCTAAAATCCTGTTTCCGTAAAAAACGGTAAGCTCAAACTCCCCCCAGTACTCTACAGCGTCAAACACAGGGTTAACCACCGTGTATCCTTTCCCGTCAATCTGTGCGTAAACGTTTGTCAGAAAACCTAAGGTCTGTTTCAGCTCCTCCGTTCCGTAGTTTAAAAGCAGTCTGTCGTACCTGCCTTCCCAGTCAGATACCAGCACGCTGTTAAGGTCAGAATACTCCTTGAAAAATTTTTCCACATCTTCCCTTTCCCTGATCAAGTCCTGCTTCAGACCTTCCAGATAAACTTCCATACAAACTCCCGACAGTTTTTAGATACATTTTAGGTCTGTTTTACAGTTTTATAAGATCAAGTGGCGTTCCGGTAAGGACTTTACAGCCGTTTTTTTCCACCACAACCACGTTTTCAAGCCTTACTCCCCATTTATCTGGAAGGTATATGCCCGGCTCTATTGTGATCACCGAGTTTTCCACCAGCACCTCCTCCGACTGCTGGGAAACTCTGGGAGGCTCGTGTATCTCAATGCCCAAGCCGTGTCCGGTGGAATGGAGGAAGTAATCCCCGTATCCGTACTTTTTTATAACCTCCCTTGCCGCCCTGTCCACCTCCTTAACAGGGACGCCTGCCTTTACCTTCTCAACAGCCGTAAGGTGTGCCTCCTCAACTATACGGTAAACCTTCTCAAACTCCCTGCTTACCTTCCCGATACAGACCGTCCTCGTAAAGTCCGAGCAGTAGCCTTCATAAACCATTCCCATGTCTATCAGGACGACGCCGTTTTTCGGTATTTTTTTACGGGAGGTCTGGTGGTGCGGAACGGCAGAGTTTTTCCCTGCCGCAACTATTGACGGAAAGCTTTCACCACTGCCCCCTTCCCTGAAAATCCTGTCAATTATAAACCTTCTAACGTCCAGCTCGTTTTCCGCCTCCGGCAGGTATTCCAGAAGACGGGAAAACACCGTATCGGTCTTTTCAACAGCCGTTTTTATCAGCTTCAATTCCCCCTTGGTTTTTGCCGTTCTGAACTGGTTGAGAAAGCCGGAAAAACCTTCTACCTTCCCTTTAAAGCCCTCTTTAAGCTTTTTATAAAAGGATACGGTCGTCCTGTCCTCCTCAAATCCGAGCTTCCTGCCGCCCAGTTTGTTAAGAACCTCTATCAGGTGGTCTAAAACCTTCCTGTTTTTGTCCCCAAGCAGTATAACCTGCCAGCCTTTAAGCTTTTTCTTAGCACCTTCGTAATACCTGCCGTCCGTAAGGAAGTATTTTTCCTTTCCGGTTAAGAGGACGAAAGCGGACGAAGAAGGAAAGCGGGACAGGTAAAACACGTTAGCCCTGCTTGAAAAAAGGAAAGAGGACAGCCCTTCTGCCTGTATTTTTTTCTGTACCTGCCTGATCTTCAAAGCGGAACTCCTTTTTTTAAGAATTATACGCCACAGGGAAGGATTTTAAAAACAGGTTGCATTTTTGTTATAGATATATTATATTAATTGTTAGTTAGCGTTTACTAACGATGCCCTGCTGGAGCCATCAGTTTTAGGGGCGCAAAGCCCCTTCTTTTTTTATCAAAACAGGACTTTTTCACAAAACAGGATAGTTCCCGTCAAAGCAGGCTGTACAAAAACCTTTCTGACGGTACTTGTTTGCGGAGGATATCATACCTTCAAGGGACAGGTAGTAAAGGCTGTCCGCCCCGATGTACTCCCTGATTTCCTCAACGGACTTGTTCGCCGCTATCAATTCTTCCTTCGTAGGCGTGTCTATACCGTAATAACAGGGACTTATTACAGGTGGAGAGCTTAAAAGCAGGTGTATCTCCTTTGCCCCAGCACGGCGGAGCATATCCACTATTTTTTTGCTGGTGGTTCCCCTTACGAGGGAGTCGTCAACCACCACGATTTTTTTACCTTCTATTACCTGCCTGACAGGGTTGAGCTTCAGCCTGACGCTTAAATCCCTTATTTCCTGCTTTGGCTGTATGAAACTCCTGCCGACGTAGTGGTTTCTGATAAGACCTATTTCCAGTGGAATACCGCTTTCTTCCGAATATCCCATTGCGGCAAGCAGACCTGAATCAAGAACCGGCACTACGTAATCCGCATCAACCTTATACTCCCTTGCCAGCGTCCTGCCCATCTCTTTCCTTATTTCGTAAACCCAGTCCTGAAATATCATACTGTCAGGTCTGGCAAAATAGACGAACTCAAATATACATTTACGCGGATTATCGGCGTGGTCAAACGGAAAGTAAGAACGCATTCCCGCATCGTCTATAACCAGCACCTCTCCCGGTTTAACGTCCCGTAAATACTCCGCATCTATAATGTCCAGAGCACAGGTTTCGGAGGCTACAAAATAACTGCCTGACCTGTTTTTTCCCAGAACAAGCGGTCTGAAGCCGTAAGGGTCCCTTATGGCTATAAGCTGTTTTTCACGGAGTATGAGTAAGGAGTAAGCCCCCTTTACCTGCTTCATTGCGGAAAAAACGAGAGGAAGGAAATCCCTGTCGTTTTTGTGTAGCATAATATGGGAAGGGGGAGGTTCTTTAGCCCTTGCTATCAGGTGAACAAAAACCTCCGTATCGGAGGTTGATCTGAATATTGCCCCGTCCTTTTCCAATTCCAGCCTTATCTGTTCGGCGTTTACCAGATTACCGTTGTGTGCAATAGCAAACGAACCGCCGTAAAACCTTGCGAAAAACGGCTGTATGTTTTTCGGGTCAGAGCCTCCTGATGTTGAATACCTTACGTGCCCTATTGCAATGTCCCCTTTCAGGTTGTTCAGGTCTTCCTGCTTAAAAACTCTCGTAACCAGACCTTCTCCCAGTTTAAGGTCTATGTCGTAGCCGTTTGATACGGCTATACCTGCCCCTTCCTGACCCCTATGCTGTAGAGCGTGTAGACCTAAAAATGTCAGGTAAGAGGCAGACTGGTTATTAAAAACACCAAAAACTCCACACATAACCTTATCCTTTACGGATTATTACACATACATTTTAACAGACTACCTTATTGTCTGTATCCACTTTTTGAGCAGGTGTCCATTTTTGTAAATGTCTATCTCCGGTTCATGTATGGAAGATGCGGTAATAAGTACCTCCTCATCGGCAAACAGTATGGAAATCGGTACGAATTTCAGGTTTATGGTGTAAAGCTGTTCTCCCGTTCCGTAGTCCGACACCTTAACCTGCTTACTGCCCGTTCCTACGGCTATTTTTTTCTTTGAAGGAGTAAGAGCAACGCTGTAAACCTCTTCTCCCACATCTATTTCCTTCAGCAGTTGCAAGCTGTCTGCAGAAAATACCTTCACCTTACCGTCCAGAGATGCGGTTATTATCTCTTTCCTGTCTGCGGTTGTGTTCACGTCCCTAACGGCTTTTTCGTGGATTTTGACCGTTTTTTCCACACTGTCCGTGGTCGTATCAAAAACAACCAGACTTCCGTCCTGTGTGCCTATGTAAACCTTACCGTTCACGTACCTTCCAAACACAGGCGTGTGGTTAAGGGATTTTTCGCCTTTAATTTCACCTGTCTTAAGGTCTGCTATCTTAACACTGCCATCTTTAGTAAAGTAATACAGCTTGGTTTTATCCTTTGATATGGCTGTAATAACAGCCTCCATCGGATACATCTTTGACATTACGGGAAAGGTGGTCTTCAAATCCCACACCAGTATTTTATCCACCTTTTTACCTTTCAGTTCTGGAGGAAGTGCGTAAGCAAGCCTTCTGATAGGTTTTATGCCGGCAACGTACCTGCCGTCTTCAGATATGCCGTAATTTATAAACTTGTCAAAGTTCCTGACATCTTTAGGGTCGTAAAGGGATATCTGTGGCTTAAACTTCTTTATGTCCCAGAAGTAGATACCTGCTTTCCCCATAGTTATGAGGTATTTGTTATCGGGAGTGAAGGATATGGGACCGTAAGCCTGTATAGGCGGAAGCTGGACGTCCGTAAGGACGTACTTTACGGTAAACTCGTCCCCTTTCTTAACCTTCAGGACAAACGTATCCCTGTACTGGTCTTTTTCAACAACTATTTTGTGGACACCTTCGTCCAGTTCCACAGTTATAGGAAAACTTCCCACTTTTTTGCCGTCTATGTAAAGTACCGCGTCTTTAGGTTCCGCATCAAAGTGGACAACAGCCTTTTCAAGGTTAACAAACAACTCTGTGGTCTTTGCGTACTCCACGTTAACAATCCGCGAAGCCCCGACAGCCCCCAACTTAAGGACTATGTGGTGTTCCCCAACGTCAACCTTGTCCTTAAACGGAGTTTTGCCTATCGGGTCCCTTCCTTCCATAACAACCGCCCCCTGCGGTTTTGAGTTTATAACAAGCAGACCTTTAGGTGTTGGGTGGAAAACAAGTTCCGTAGTGTGGTCAAAATAAACCCACACGTTCTTTTTCCTCTCAAGGTCAAATGGCGACGTTGCCACCTCAACAGTGTACTTTCCTTCCCTCAACACCAACTCTATCGGTGTTTTGCCTACGTGCTTGCCGTTAATGTAAACATCGGCGTTAGGCGGTTCTTTGATCACCAGCTTACCTTTGCCCTCACAGGAAGCAAGGAAAAGTGCGGTTAAAAAAAATAAAAAAACCGTCAGGGTTTTTCCCATTGTACAACCTCACCTTTTGTTAAAATTTTTGGTTAGTAAAAACTAACATAAACAATTATAATATATTATAATATTTTACCGCTGTTAAATTTTTGTGGAGGTAGATTTTATGTCAACCCAAGTGGAAACGAGCCAGTCCTGTCCACAGCCGTCGTTCTTTGAGACACACAAGTTTACCGTACTCCGCAATACCGTATATATTACCGTTATCCTTCTACTGATACTTATCCCCCAGCTTAAAATAGCAAAAATAGACCTTGCACACGACGAAGCGTGGATACTGGGAGAAAGGGTGTCCGTTGAGGACGGTCTGATGCCTGTAATATTCGCACTGGGATTTTTTGCAATACTGGTTATAGTACTGAACCTTGTCAACGGCAGGGTTTTTTGCGGATGGATATGTCCCGGCGGCTGGGTGGCGGAGATACAGGACAAGATAAGGAGAAAAATGTTCACCCCCAGATCAAAAACGCCAAGTAAGTTAGGATATTACTTCGTCTCACTGGTCGTTGCGGTACTTTTCCTTGCCCTTTTCTTTAACTGGATAACAGATTTGAGGGTGTTTTTCTACTACACAAATCCTATGTTTTCTTGGATGTGGGTCGCCTTCCTTTCCGCATTCGTGGTGGTTTATTTTGAAGTGTTTATAGGCAAAAGGTGGTGCAGAACTTTCTGTCCAACAGGCATTTACCAGAAAATAACGCCTTACTACCACAAGTTCAAAACGACCATGGCACCACAGTACGACCTGTCCGACTGTGGAAGCTGTAAAGAATGTATAAAAAACTGCCCTATGGCGTTAGACCCAAGAAGAATGGCTTACATAAACGACTTTTACAAAGGGATACAGGCATGTATCGTGTGTGGAGAATGTGTTGACACCTGCCGTCAGGTAAGACTGCCCCAGTGTAAAGAACCGCTTATGACATGGGTCCAAGAACTGCCCGAAAGGGACCCGGACTTTATAGCCGGTAAAGTGAAAAAATCCTAATCCCCCCCAGCCGGAAGCCCCTTTCCGGCTTTCCCTTGATAAACCTGCCTTACTGATTTATTATTTAGGAAGGAATTTCCAGTCTTCAGGTAATTAAGTGGATAGAGAGCTTGTTATTATATCGTCAAGGGACCTTTACCTATACGTAATATTTGAAAACAAAGAGCCTGTAGAACTGCGTGTTGAATACAGGGACTTACTGAAGCAGTCTGGAAACATATACAAGGGAAAAATAAAAAGGATAGTCCCTGCAATGAACGCCGCCTTCGTTGACATAGGAGAAGACAGGGAAGCGTTCCTTCCGCTGAAGGACATTAACGACTGCGACACGGTAAAGCCCAACGAAAACATAATAGTGCAGGTCAAAAGAGCGGCTGTCAGTTCAAAGGGAGCAAAACTGTCCTGCAAAATAACACTTCCCGGAAAGTATCTGGTGCTTATACCTAACAACTCCCACGTCTCCATATCATCAAAAATAGAAAACAGGGAAGAAAAGGAAAGGATAAAAAACAGGATAAACGACCTGCTTAAGCCCTTTAACGACGAAAACTACGGCTACATCATCAGAACCTCCGCAGTGGACGCATCGGAGGAAGCCATCGTTGACGACTTCCTTTCACTGAAACAGCTATGGGAAAACATACACAGACTTTCAAGGCAAAAAAGGACACCAACACTGCTTTACGAAGAATCAAGCAAGGTATTCGGCATTCTGCGGGACTACGCAGGCAGGTTTACCAAAATCGTATCTGACGACATAAAAAAACTGAAAGAAATAAAAGAATACATAAAGAAAAACTTCAAGCAGGAAATAAAACTTGAGCCTTACAGGAAAAGAAAAGTATCCCTCTACACCTACTATCAGGTTGACAAAATAATAGCAAAAATACTAAACCCTTACGTCTGGCTTAAAAACGGCGGATATCTGGTGATAGAAGAAACGGAAGCCCTCGTCTCAATTGACGTCAACAGCGGTAGCCACTGCAGGCACAAATCACTTGAGGACACCGCTTACCACACAAACCTTGAAGCTATGAAAGAGATAGCAAAACACCTCCGGTTAAGGGATTTGGGAGGCATAATAGTAATAGACTTTATTGACATGAAGGACGAGGAGAAAAAAAAGGCACTGATAGAGCAGTTTAAAGAGGAAGTGAAAAGGGACAAAAGACCTGTAAAAATAAAAAACTTCACATCACTTGGACTGCTTGAGCTTACGAGGAAAAAACTGGAAGAAAGCCTGATAAAACAGCTTACAGAAATATGTTTTACCTGCAACGGCAACGGCTTCATAAAAAGTAAATACCTGCTTTTATTTGAAATAGAAAAGAAAATATCAGAGATAAAGCCCTTCGTAAAAATAAAAATTAAAGTCCACCCACACCTGCTAAAGGCAGTAAAAAAACTGATAAACGAATTGAAACTTGAAGGCAGTGTTGATATTATTTCTGATATAAACCAGCACGTTAATAAATTCAGCATAGAGAGAGTGGAATGAAAAAAACCTTCCTGATACTGCTTGCGGCAGGTCTGGTATTTTCCTGTAGCGAAAAGACCTTCAAAAAAGAACAGGTGCTTACAAAAGGTATAGAGCTTTACAAAAAAGGTGAGTACGACGACGCCAAAGAATACCTTAAAAAAGCCATATACAAAGCCCCTAACATGACCACCGCCGACATAATGGAAGCAAGGTACTACCTTGCAAACATATACTACCAGCAGGGAAACTACATAGACGCGATAGTTGAGTTTGAGGAATACCTTGCCCTTTTCCCAACATCACCTAAAGTGCCTGAAGTCCTTTACAAGCTGGCTGTCTCCTACCTTAAAATATCCCCCTCACCTGACAGGGACCTTACTTACGTCCGTAAAGCCCTTGAAAAGGCAGAAGAGCTGATTGACAACTACCCTGACAGCCCTTACGCAAAAAAAGCCCTTGAGATAATAAAACAGGCAAAAAAGATGGAAGCCCAGCACCTTATCGGGATAGCCTACCTTTACGAAAAGCTGGGAAAACATTACTCCGCCTCAGTTTACTACAACATGGTATTTGACGAGTACCCTGACCAGATAGAAAAGGACTACATCATATACAAAATAGCCTACAACCTTGCAAACACCCACAAACAGTACGAGGACAAAATAGAAGAATACAGGAAAAAAATAAAAAAGCTGGAGGAGGAGATAAACGGCGAAAAGGACTTGGAAAAGAAAAACGTCCTTCTAAACAGGAAAAAACTCCTTGAAGCCCAGCTTAACAAACTGCTTGACAGGATAAGGGAAGGGAGGGAAAAAGCCGTATCAATACTGAAGCACGGCATTGAAAACTATCCTGACTCAAAATACAAAAAACAGATGAAAGAACTGCTTAAAGAACTTACAAAGGAGGGATAACGATAGAGCCTAAAGAGATAGTTGACAAAATAGTCAAAATAGGTGAGGAGAAAAAAGGTAAGGACATTGTAGCCCTTGAGATAGGTAAGGTCTCCCCAATTGCCGACTACATGGTAATAATCACCGGAGACGTTCCTGTTCATACAAAGGCGATTTGTGACGAAATAACTCATAAGCTAAAAGAAGAAGGCGTAATCCCTTCCCACGTTGAGGGATACAACGAAGGCAGGTGGATAGGGATAGACTACGGTGATGTGATGGTTAACATATTCATACCCGAATTGAGGGAGTACTACAACCTTGAATGGCTGTGGTCAGACGCACCGGTAGTATATTCAAACAGGGAAGAGAAGGAAGATGAGCATAGGGATATTTGATTCCGGCATAGGCGGTCTTACCGTTTTCAGGGAGATAGCAAGGGAGTTTCCCCTGACGGACATATACTACTTTGGAGACACTGCCCGCGTCCCTTACGGCAACAAGTCAAGGGAGACGGTAATAAGGTACTCTACAGAAGCGGCAAACTACCTGAAAGGTTTCGGCATAGAAGCTTTAATAATAGCCTGCAACACCGCCTCCTCCTATGCGGGAGAACTGCTGAAAAGCCAGATGGACATTCCGGTTATAGGCGTTATAGAGCCGGGAGTGGAAATGGCTTTAAGGTACACGGAAAACGGGAAGGTCGGAGTGATAGGAACGCAGGCTACCGTAAGGAGCAACGCCTACAGAAAACTGCTTGAAAAAAGCGGAATACAGGTTTTCCAGAAGCCCTGCCCCCTTTTCGTACCGCTGGTTGAGGAAGGTATGGTTGAGGGAGAAATACCAAGGCTGGTGGTAAAACAATACCTGCAGGAGCTTGTGGACAGCGGGATAGACACGCTGATATTAGGCTGTACCCATTACCCACTGCTTAAGGACACGATAAAACAGCTTTACCCCCACCTGAAGATAGTTGACTCGTCACAGGCTATAGCGGACTTCCTCCACAGGGAAGGCTTAAGGTTCACAGGTGAAGGTAAACGGCGGATATTCATAACAGACGAGTCAGAAAGCTTTGAGAAGTTCAAAAAGATGCTTGTGGGAAACATTCCCCTTGAAAAGGTTGAGCTTTCCGAAATATGCACGCTTTAGGCTTTCTTTAAAAAATCCTTCCTTATTGTCTTTTCCCCAACCTTTTCAAATATTACCTTAACGTTGTTTCCGGAAATGCCGGCTACAACCCCCTTCCCAAAGGCGGAATGCTTAACAAGGTCTCCCACCTTCAGCTGGGACAGGTCAGCTGACCGGACTGGCTTACTTACAACCGCAGGCTTCCTGTCAGTTATGAGCCTCAGACTGTCCTTTATGTCCTTCAGAAAGCGGGAAGGTTTTGTTTCGTTAAGCCTACCGCTATAACTACTCCTTTTCCTTGCGTAGCTTAAGTAAAGCCTTTCCTTTGCCCGCGTGATTGCCACGTAAAACAGCCTCCTTTCCTCCTCCATCTGTTCTATGTCCTCAAAACTCTTTCCGCTTGGGAAAACGCCCTCCTCAAGTGCAGGGACAAAAACAACCGGAAACTCAAGCCCCTTTGCCCCGTGGACTGTCATTATCTTAACCGTATCGGTGTTTTCAAGGCTGTCCTGTGCCTGTGAAAGGGAGCTTTCCTCAAGGAATTGGGAAAAGGTTTTACCTGACCTTTCAACCTCCGAAAGTGCGGTAAACAACTCCTGCAGGTTAGCCAGCCTTTCCTCCCAGTCCTGATACTTCTTCTCCAGATAGTCCCTGTATCCTATCCAGCTTACAAGGTTCCTTGCCGTTTCAGACGGCTTGGCTTCCACGTTTTCCCTTACGTATTCCATTACTTGGAGGAACTCTTTCAGCCTTTCGGCTGTTTTTGAAGGGAGGCTGTCAACCGCATCCTTTACAGCCTGTAGCCAGTTTTCCTCGTAAAACTCACCTATTTTTTGCACGGTTTTTTCGCCTATTCCCCTTGCAGGCAGGTTTATAACCCTTTTGAAAGCCTGCGTATCTTTAGGCTGTACTGCAAGCCTCAGGTAAGAAAGTATGTCCTTCACCTCCGCCCTTTCGTAAAAACGGACGCCCCCTATAACCTGATACGGTATGCCCAGCCTTACGAACAGCTCCTCTATATTCCTTGACAGGTAAGCCATTCTGATAAGAACGGCAAAGTCCCCGTAAGAGTAGCCTTCCCCTTCCATCAGCTTCAAAATCCTTTTGCCGATGAAACCGCTTTCCTTTTTGTCCGTATCAAGGACTGCAAGGTAGATGTCCTCCCCATCTTCCCTGTCAGTCCACAGCCTCAGTATCTTTTCCTTCCACCTGCCCTTTGCGTTCGCTATCACCCTGTTTGCAAGGGAGAGTATCTTTCCTGTTGACCTGTAGTTCCTTTCAAGCTTTACTATCTGCGTGTTTGGAAAGTCCTTTTCAAACTCCAGTATGTTTTCCGGATTTGCCCCTCTCCAGGTGTATATGCACTGCTGAGGGTCCCCAACCACCGTTATACAGTCCCTATCCCCAACCAGCAGTTTCAGTATCTTATGCTGAACCAGATTAGTATCCTGATACTCGTCAACCAGTATGTAGTCAAACCTTTTCCTCCAAAAATCAAGGACAGAGCGGTCTTCCTCAAAAAGCCTTACCAGATTTACAAGCAGGTCGTCAAAATCCATGGCGTTTGCCAGCAGAAGGCTTTCCTGATACTTCTGATAAACCTTCGGAAGGTGTGGCAGATTGAGGCTGTAGAAATCTATAACGCTTTCGTCAAGCCCCTGCTTTATCTGGGAAATGATACTTTTCAGCCTTTCAGGTTTGTAAACCTCCCCGTCAATGCCCAGCTCCTTAACCACGTCCTTCAGAACCTTCCTGCTGTCCTCCTCGTCGTATATGACAAAATCCCTGCCGTAGCCTAAAGCCTGCCCTTCCATACGGAGTATTTTGGCACTTAAGCTGTGGAATGTGGTTATCCACTGCGGCTCCTCCTGTAGCTTCAACGCATCAACCACCCTTTCCTTCATCTCTTGAGCCGCCTTATTGGTAAACGTGATAGCCAGAATACGGTCAACCGGCAGTTCCAGTTCTTTTACCAGATACATTATTTTGTGCGTTATGACCTTCGTCTTACCTGACCCTGCCCCTGCCAAGACCAGCAGTGGAGAAGACAGGTGTAAAACGGCTTTTTTCTGCTCTTCGTTCAGACCTTTAAGGAACTCCATACCCTCTCCTAAATAGTTTTCCAGTGGTGTTTCATAAAACTGCTGTAAAGACCTTCCTTTTCCATTAACTCCTCGTGCGTGCCTTCCTCCACGACCTTACCGCCGTCCAGAACGTATATGTAATCCGCCTGCTGGACTGTGGTTAACCTGTGAGCTATCAGTACTGTCGTTTTGTCCTTCAGGTATTTCTGCAGAGCCTTAAAAAGCCTGTACTCGGTGTGAGTGTCCAGTGCGGAGGTGGCTTCGTCCAGTATTACTATTTTCGGTTCCTGCAGTATCATACGTGCAATGGCAAGCCTCTGCTTCTGACCGCCGGACAGCCTTACGCCGTGTTTCCCTATAACAGTGTCCAGTTTTTCAGGTAGATTTTCCACAACCTCCTTCAGCTGTGCTATCTCCAACGCTTCCCATATCTTGTGCTCCGGAATATCCCTGCCCAGCGTAAGGTTAAACCTTACCGTGTCGTTGAACATCATCGGATTTTGCAGAACGAGAGAGACGTTTTCCCTGACCACGTCAAGACCTATCTCCTTTACAGAAATACCGCCGTAAAGAACGTCCCCCCTGTCCACAGGATATATGCCCACGAGTATGTGAGCAAGCGTCGTTTTACCGCTTCCGCTTGCCCCTACTATTGCTACCTTCTGACCTTCTTCAGCCTTTATGTTGACCCCCTTTATGGTGTAGTTAACCCCGTCGTAAGAAAAATAAACATCTTTCAGCCTTGCGTCGCAGGTTTTCCTGTTTTTAAAAGGATTGAGAACGTGCGGATACTCCGGCTCCTTCCTCATCTGGAATATTTCGTTAAGCCTTTTCAGGGAGGTGTCAGCCGAATGGAAGGCGTACTGTATAGCCAGAAGTTCCTGCACCGGCGTCATCATAACCCACAGGTAGCCGAATATGGCAAGCATAAGACCTATGGTAAGGTCAGAGTAAGCCACGAAAAGGACGCTTACTGCCCTGAAAACCTCGTATCCTGCAAGGAAAATGAGCATTGAAAGTCTGGCGGCCGCATCACTTTTCCAGCCGAAGGCTATGGATTTATCCCTTACCTCCTTTGCCGTCTT
>JAADDT010000038.1 GCA_013153765.1 Aquificota bacterium | reverse complement strand
CTGAAAATACTGCCTGTAGTGTTCGGTTTTATGATACTGTTCGGTCTGGTGGTGGCAATCACCGGAAACACAAAATTACTCTACACATGGGTAATACTGCTGATCATCATCGGTGTTGCGGCACTGGTGGACTTTTGGTGGTGGGAGTACGACTACGGACACAACCTTGACCCCCACGCACCGATAAAAATACCGGGAATGGCTTACCAGCCACCTTTAATAGGTTGTAAAAACCTGCTTAACTTTAGAGCCTGTTCCTACCCTTCAACAGGTACATATCTGGTTGCATTTTCAGGTGTACTTGGTGTAATATCTGCATTAATAGAATTCTTCAGGAGCAGGAAGAAAAAATGATAAAGACCCAAATCCTAAAAAAGATACTTCCACTGCTGGTGGCTCCAGTGGTTTTTCTAATCGGTTTTACCGCCTGTGAAAAGGCAGTACAGCCTGTACCGATAAACTACGGTCAGGACGAATGTGAATACTGTAGAATGAAAATAACAGACCCACGCTACGGGTCAGAACTACTGCTGAAAACAGGCAAGGCTTACAAGTTTGACAGTATAGAATGCCTTGCGGCTTACTACCTGAAAAACAAGAATAATCCGAACATCCATTCCCTATGGGTGCCGGACTTTTTAACTAAAAAATTCATACCTGCCGAAACGGCTGTTTACCTCCATTCAAAAGACCTTCCAAGTCCTATGGGACTGAACATATCAGCCTTCAAATCAAAAGAAGAGCTTGAAAAAGTAAGGCAAAAATACGGCGGAGAAGTCCTGAACTGGGAGCAGGTACTCCAGCTTGTAAAAAAAGAGTGGCTTGAAAAAGAGGGACAGAAAACAGACCACCATCACCACCACCACCATAAAGACATGAATATGTAAAATGAAAAGGCTTTTTCTCCTGCTTTTTCTCCTGTACACAGCAGGTCTTGAAGCAAAAACGATTACAGTCTGTCCGGACTGTCCGATAAACTCCATAAAAAAAGCACTTGAGCAAGCGGAAGACGGTGATACCATACTGATAAAAAAAGGTCTTTACAGGGAAGGGAACATACTGGTAAAAAAGTCCGTAAAGCTTATAGGTGAAGGCTACCCTGTAATAGACGGAGAAAAAAAACACGAGGTAATAACCGTAAAGGCGAACGGTGTACTGGTAAAAGGACTGGTAATACAGAACTCGGGAAAAAGCGACATAGAGGACATTGCAGGGATTAAGTTTTTCCGGACTAAAAACTGCCGTATAGAAGACTGTATCCTGAAAAACAATTTCTGGGGAATATACTTTGCCGCCTCAAAAAACGGCATAATAAAAAACAACAAGGTCATAGGTCCTGCAAAGCTTTCATACCTGAAGTCCGCCTTCGGCACCCAGATAGAGACCAACTTCGGCAACGGGATACACCTGTGGCACTGTAAAGACATGCTTGTGGAAGGGAACCACGTGAAAAACCACAGGGACGGGATTTATTTTGAGTTTGTAAAAAACAGCACGATCATAAACAACCTGAGTGAGGAAAACCTGCGGTACGGACTGCACTTTATGTTTTCCCACAGGGACAACTACATTAACAACACCTTCAGGAAAAACGGGGCAGGCGTGGCTGTAATGTACACCAAATACGTGTACATGGCAAACAACCGTTTTGAATACAACTGGGGAGCCGCCTCCTACGGCATACTGCTTAAGGAAATATACGACAGCTACATGTTCCACAACGTTTTTTACAAAAACACAACAGGCATATTTGCCGACAACACAAACAGAACAATAATAGAAGAAAACGACTTTATAGAAAACGGCTGGGCTGTAAGGATATGGGCAAACTCCCAGAACAACCTGTTTAAACACAACAACTTTATAGCAAACACCTTTAACGTGGTAACAAACAGCTTCCAGAACCCAAACACCTACACGGAAAACTACTGGAGCGACTACAAAGGATTTGACCTGAACAGGGACGGATACGGAGACGTTCCATACAGACCTGTTTCACTGTTTGGATACTTTACGGAAAACTACCCCCAGTCAATAATACTTACAAGGAGCTTTTTTATTTACGTCCTTGACCTTACGGAAAGGATATTTCCCATGCTTATCCCTTCAAAACTGGTTGACGAAAAACCACTTATGAGGAAGTACGAATGGTCAAAGTAAAAAACCTGTACAAACGCTTTGGGAAGGTTGAGGTGCTGAAAGGTATTAACCTTGAGCTGACGGGAGGGAAGGTATCAGCCATACTGGGACCTAACGGCTCGGGAAAAACCACGCTTATAAAAGCTGTTTTAGGTCTTGTAATACCAACCTCAGGCGAAATACTGGTAAAAGGTGAAAACGTCCGTAAAAGCTGGAGCTACCGGAAGTATATAGGCTACATGCCACAGATAGCGGTTTTTCCCGAGAACCTTACACTTAAAGAGCTGATAAACATGCTTATTGACATCAGGAAGGAAGGATACAACCCGAACATAAAGGAAGAGATAGTAAACGGCTTTAAACTGGAAAAGTACATGGATAAAAAGCTGAAAACCCTTTCCGGAGGAACCAAGCAGAAGGTAAGTGCCTTAATAACCTTTATGTTTGACCCTGAAATATACTTCCTTGACGAGCCGACCGTAGGGCTTGACCCGATTTCAAGCAGTTTTTTAAAGGACAAAATAAGGGAGCAGGTTGAAAGGGGAAGGCTCGTCGTACTGACCTCCCACATTATGAGTGAGGTTGAGGAAATAGCGGACGACATCGTTTTCCTGCTTGAGGGACAGATTTACGTGCAGGGAAAGGTGGAAGAGATTATACAGCAGGCAGGTGAAAGGAACCTTGAAAGGGCTATAGCAAAACTGATGGAGAAAAGCTACAATGCTTAAGCTTTTAAAGTACGAATTTTACAATATGTTCAGGAACAAATGGATACTGTTTTACTTCCTGTTTTTCCTGATACTGACCTCCTCACTGTTTTACTTTACTAAAGAGCCGGCAAAGGTGGTTGCTACCTTACTCCAGATGGTAATACTGGTTGTGCCTTTAATAAGCCTTATTCTGGGAACGATTTTTATGTACGATTCAAGGAACTTTATTGAACTGCTACTTTCACAGCCGATAAACAGGAAATCCATATACTTTGCCAAATACCTCGGTGCTACCGTTTCCCTGTCTGCAGGTTTTCTGCTTGGAGTTTTACTCCCTTATCTGTTTTTCCTCAGGCAGATAGAAGGCTCTGCCGAGTACTTCCTTTACGCCTCCCTTATCGTTTCAGGCGTTTTTATGACCTTCATATTCACAGCCTTTGCCTTCCTTATTGCCACCTTTTTTGAAGACCGTGTGAAAGGTTTTGGTGCTTCCATTCTGGTCTGGCTTTACTTTACCCTGATTTACGACGGAATAATACTTTTTATAATCATATACTTCCAGCAGTATCCACTTGAAAAGCCGGTGCTTGTACTTTCCATGCTTAACCCGGTTGATATAGCAAGAATTTTCGTTATATTACAGTTAGATATATCCGCATTACTGGGATACACAGGTACCATTTTTAAGAAGTTTTTTGATACTTGGCTTGGAATGGCTACTTCCTTCGGCGTTATGGTTGTGTGGACTGTGCTACCACTTACGCTCGGGCTGTGGAAGTTTAAGAAAAAAGATTTTTAGGAGGCTGGAAAATGGTGAAAAAAACGGCTGTAGCCTTTCTGATAGGCATATCTGCCGCATACGGCGGTATTACGGGAGAAGACGCTAAAAAAGACCCTATACTGCAGGGAAAACTGCTTGCCAAACACTGTGCCTGGTGCCACGACATAGAGAAAAACCTGATAGCTCCGCCGTTTAGAGTGATTATGGAAAGGTACAGGAACGTGCCTGACGACACCTTAAGGAAACAGCTTTTCCAATCCATAAAGTTCGGCAGTAAAGGTAAATGGGAAGAATGGATGAAGAAAAACCTGAAGCTCAAAATGGGCAAGCTTGATACCATGTATATGCCTGCCCAGAAGCCGTACTACAACGACGAGGAGATAAACAAAATTATCAACTGGCTTATGACACTGAAAAAGGAAGAAACTGTAAAGCAGTGATCACATCTTCCTTACGGGAGCTTCTATCTGTATCTCGCCGGACTTTTTAAACACGAGAGTGAACTTTATCTTTTCACCTTCTTTTAAAGGTCTTTTCAAGCCCATAAGCATTACGTGGTATCCGCCGGGCTTCAGCTCCACCTTAGAGTGTGCCGGTATCTCTATCTTCTCAACGTGAACCATCTTCATAACGCCGTTTTCATTTACCGTCCTGTGTATCTGTATCATTTTGCTTATATCACCTTTTACCTCTATCAGTTCGTCGTCCTCATCACCGTCGTTAATGATGGTCATAAAAAGTGCACTGTTTTTCATAGTAGGCGGTACCGCCCTTACCCACGGATCAACCACCTTTATAACCGGCTGTGTGTAAGCGTAAACCAAGCCGAAAACCAATATAACCAGAAACAGTCCTATTTTTTTCATTTTCCTTCTCCTTCAAAGTACTTTATTACATAAATAACGTCCTGAGCTATCTTTTCCGGGTCCTCATTGGCAGGTCTAAATATTAACCTCATAATGCCGTCCTTGTCAATCAGGTATATAAAGGCAGTATGGTCAACCAGATAGCCAACCTCCGGATTGTCCTCCACAGGCACTTTTTTGTAGTAAGCCCTGAACATCTTTGCCACCTTCTTTATCTCCTCCGGTGAGCCTGTAAGTCCTGTAATATACTTCCCTGAAGGATCAAAGTACGATATGAACTTTTTCAGCTTTTCCGGAGTATCCCTTTCAGGATCAACCGATATGAAAAGGACGTGTACCTTGTCCCTGTATTCTCCCAGCCTGTCCAAAGTCTCCTTTATACGGTACATGGAGGTCGGACAGACGTCAGGACAGTAAGTATAGCCGAAAAATATAAGGAGATACTTGCCCTTAAAGTCCGACAGCTTTACCCTTTTGCCGTTGTGGTCTATCAGGGAAAAATCCTTTATCTTCTGAACGTAAGGATATCCGTAAAACTGATGGGAAAAAGCCGTCCCAAAAAGCAGTCCCAGAAACAGAATACCTGCCACAGCTTTTTTCAGCATTTCACCACCTCCATTAATTAACAATAATAATATAATCCAGAAAACACGGTTTGACAGGCGTCAAAATTTGACCAAAATCAATGCGTCCGGTAAATAGAAAAAATTACTTTAGAATTTGACAGATAGGGACGTTAAATTTAATTTAATTTTATATTAAATTTTAAAACGAGGAAGGAGGGCAGTATGAGGAAACTTTTGGCGGCGGGACTGTTAGTGCCTGCACTGGCAACCTTTTCCCACGGGCAGGAAATCATCAAAATCAAAAAGATAACCGTGGCTGAAGACATTACGGAGGAGCAGGTCAGCGGAAGTGTTAAGGAGGCTACTGAGGAGGACATAAAAATAACCCGTCAGATAGACCTTGGTGAAATCCTGTCCAACCTTTTCCCTGAGATTAACCACATCAGGAAAGGGGGAACGGCGAACGACATCGTTATCAGGGGCTTCGGCAAGGACAACATAAACGTACTGCTTGACGGTGCACGGATTTACGGAGCCTGTCCAAACAGGATGGACCCGGCTATCTTCCACATGTCAACAAGACAGGTCAGGGAGGTTGTAATACTTGAAGGTCCCTTTGACGTTGAGAATCAAGGCTCACTGGCGGCTGTGGTAAACATCATATCAAAAGACCCGCCAGACGGAAAAGGTGGAAC
>JAADDT010000013.1 GCA_013153765.1 Aquificota bacterium | reverse complement strand
TTGACGTGGTTATTGAAGCTACCGGCGTTTTCAGGGACAGGGAAGGGGCAGGAAAACACCTTCAGGCAGGGGCTAAAAAGGTGGTAATATCAGCTCCCGGAAAGGAACCGGACATTACGGTGGTTTTAGGCGTGAACGAGGACAAGTACGACCCTGAAAAACACCACATAATATCAAACGCATCGTGCACGACAAACTGCCTTGCTCCGGTGGCAAAGGTGTTAAACGACGAGTTCGTGCTGGTCAAGGGATACATGGTGACGGTACACGCCTACACCAACGACCAGAGGATACTTGACCTGCCACATAAAGACCTCCGCAGGGCAAGGGCGGCGGCTGTAAACATAATACCCACCACAACAGGGGCGGCTAAAGCCGTCGGTGAAGTACTACCCGAGCTGAAAGGCAGACTTGACGGGACTGCAAGGAGAGTGCCTGTGGCAGACGGCTCAATGATAGACCTTACGGTTATACTGGAAAAGGAAACCTCCGAAGAGGAAATAAACAGCAAAATGAGGGAGTATGCGGAAGGTAGTCTGAAAGGGATACTTGAATACACCGAAGACCCGATAGTGTCGCAGGACATTATAGGAAACCCACATTCCTCCATATTTGACGCACTTTCCACAAAGGTTATAGGCGGGAACTTCGTACACGTGTCCGCTTGGTACGACAACGAATGGGGCTACTCAAACAGGCTGAAAGACCTTGTCCTTTACATGGCTAAAAAGGGACTTTAATAAAAAGGGAGCTTTCAGGCTCCCTTCCTGTCTATGTAATACTTCAGCTCATCAAACCACCTGATAGCCTCTTCCTTATCGTCAAAAATCCTGCTGTGGAACACCTTCTTTTCGCCGGTTGAGGTAGTGAAAAAAAGCCACTGGTAAGTTTCACCGTAAGGCTCGGAGCTGATGGTAATAAGCTCCACAGCCACTATCATGTCCGTGTTTAAATAGGTGTTTTCCTCTATCTCTATCAGCATAGGACTTTACGCCTCCTGCTTTTTCAGTTCCCTTCTTTTTTTCGTAAACCACCTTATAGATGAATATAACAGTATTAAACCTACAATCAATCCTGCCGTCAGCTTTGCAACCGTAATGTCCACGTCCCATATCCTTACCATACTGAACCAGATAAAAACGTATATCAGATAAGAGCCGTACAGCAGTAAAGCTACCGAAAAGGCTTCCCACAGTATCTTTGTAATCATCTACAAACCTCTTATTTTAGTTAAATGCTATAAACTATTATAAATCAGGTAAGGAGGTCTAACTTGCTTATCAGAAGCATAAAGGAGATGAAACAGGTTGTAAAAAAGCTGAAAAAGGAAGGTAAAACCATCGGCTTTGTCCCGACGATGGGATACCTGCACGAAGGACACCGCTCCCTTATGAGGTGTTCAAAAAAGGAAAACCAGATTACGGTCGTAAGCGTTTTCGTAAATCCGATACAGTTTGGAGAAGGTGAAGACCTTGACAGGTATCCGAGGGACCTTGAAAGGGACCTGCAGGTATGCAGGGAGGAGGGAGTTGACTTCCTTTTCCACCCGAAGGTGGAGGAGATGTACCCTGAAGGCTACTCAACCTACGTCGTGGTGGAAGGTCTTACTGAAGGTCTGTGTGGAGCTTTCAGGGAAGGGCACTTTAAGGGAGTAAGCACGGTGGTGGCAAAGCTATTTAACATAGTCCAGCCGGACAGGGCTTACTTCGGCAGGAAGGACTACCAACAGCTAATAGTGATAAAAAGAATGGTGGAAGACCTGAACATGGACGTGGAGGTTGTGGACTGTCCGATAGTCCGTGAGGAGGACGGTCTTGCACTTTCATCACGGAACAAATACCTTTCGCCGGAGGAAAGGCGGTCAGCACTCTCTTTAAGCAAGGCACTTTTCAGGGCTAAAGAGCTTTTTGAGGCTGGAGAAAGGGACGCGGAAAAAATAAAGGAGGAGATGAGGAAAATCATCAAATCCTACCCTGAAGTGAAAGATATTCAGTACATAGAAATAGTCCACCCCCACACCCTAAAGCCGAAAAAAAAGGCGGAAAAGGGAGACGTGGTGGCACTGGCGGTGTTTATCGGCAATACGAGACTGATAGACAACATCACCCTTTAAAGGAGCGTTGATGGAAGTAAAACACCCACAGATAAAGCGGATAATACAGGAGCTTTCCCGATTTCTGCAGGGAAAGGAGGAGGCGTTAAGGCTTTCACTGATAACGTTTTTTTCGCGTGGACACCTGCTTATAGAAGACCTTCCCGGTCTGGGCAAAACCACACTTGCAATAGGTCTTGCCAGAATAACCGGTCTGTCCTTCGGCAGGATACAGGCTACCAGCGACCTACTGCCTTCTGACATAATAGGCGTGTCCATATACAACAAGGAAACGGGAAAGTTTGAGTTCCACAAAGGTCCCATATTCAACAACATCGTCCTTGTTGACGAGATAAACAGGGCTACGCCAAAAACCCAGAGTGCTCTGCTTGAGGCTATGGGAGAAAAGCAGATAACGGTTGAGGGAGAGACTTACAAACTGCCTGAGCCTTTCTTCGTAATAGCCACCCAAAATCCGGTTGAGCAGTACGGCACATTCCCACTGCCGGAGTCCCAGATGGATAGGTTTATGATGAAAATAAGCATCGGCTACCCTTCAAGGGAGGCTGAAAGGGAGATACTGAAGGGCGGAAGTAAAAGGGAGGAGCTTTACTCCATACAGCCTATTATGGACAGACAGCAGGTACTTAAGATGCAGGAGGAGGCTGAAAAGGTCTATCTGTCCGACAAGGTTATAGAGTACATACTGGACATTGCGGAGGCTACAAGGAGCTCAAAGTACTTCTCCGCAGGGCTGTCAATAAGAGGAACCCTTGCCATAGCAAAAACGGGAAAAACCAACGCCTACTTCAGCGGTAGAGACTACGTCATTCCGGAAGACATAAAAAGCCTCCTGCCTTACACTGTGCCACACAGAGTTGTCCTCCACGAGATTTACGAAAATACCGATCATCAGGAGATAGTGCTATCGGTACTGGAAAAAATACCGGTTCCGGCGTGATAAAAATAACCAAAGCCGGCTGGATTTACATAGGTCTTACTGTCCTGCTTGGAGTGGCGGCTGTAAACACGGGAAACAATCTGGTCTATCTGGTCGTTTCTGCAATGCTTAGCTTTATGGTCATATCAAGCTTCCTTGCAAGGAGAAACCTGTCAGGTCTGGACCTGGAGGTGGAACTGCCGGAGGAGGTGTTTGCGGGAGTGGAATTTCCCCTGAAGGTAAAACTGAAAAACGGCAAAAAGCTACTTCCATCTTTCCTCCTTGTCTTCAGCTTTGAAGGTAAAAGGCAGGTTGTTCCTTACGTTGACAGGGACGGTAGCGTAGAGTTCCACCTGCTCCACACTTACGGAGAAAGAGGTAAAAAGGAGATTTCCGGCTTTCAGGTATGCTCCGTATTTCCCTTTAACTTCTTTTTCCGGTGCGTCTTTTACGGCAAAAAAATACCTGTTGTGGTTTACCCAAAGCCAGTCCCCTGTCCCTTTCCTTACGAGGAGATAGGCAGGAGCAAAAACATGGGCAGTTTTACCGTAAACAAAACGGGATACGGTGAAGACCTGCTTTCAATAAGGGAGTACACCGCCGGAGACCCTTTAAAGCTGATACACTGGAAAGCCTCCGCAAAAACGGGAGAGCTGAAGACAAAAGAGCTGAGCGAAAATACAGTCCCCCCTGTGGTTATTGATCTGGACAGGCTGTCCGGAAGCAGGGAAGACAGGATATCCTGTGCCACCTACCTTATACTACAGCTTTACAGGGAAAGCGTCCCCTTTGGTCTGAAGATAGGAAAAAAGTTTTTCAAGCCTGAATTTTCAAGGAGACAGAAAGCCACACTACTTACGGAGCTGGCACTACTGTGATAAAGCTTAAGACGGTCGTTTACGGCATTACTTACTTTATAGGATTTATAGGCTTCCTTTCAGTCAGCGGACATGTAAGTCCCACCTATTCGGCTATCTTTCTGATTATGTTTTTTGCAGGTCTGTTTACGGACTGGAAGGGAAAAAAGCCTCTGCCGAGATGGGCGTTGAACCTGCTTTCCCTTACGGCGGTTGCCTCCCTCTTTTTCCGCATATCGGCGGAAAACGTCGTCCTTCCGGTGGTTGAAACCCTACTGCTACTGCTTGGGATAAAGCTTCTGGAGGACAAGGAGTTCAGGGACTTTATGCAGATATACACAATATCCGTTTTTCTCCTTACAGGCTCCGCTCTGCTTTCAATAGACATATCCTTTATGCTTTTCTTCACGGTGATGTTTTTCAGCGTGGTGGTGGCTGTGGTGCTACTTACCTACTACTCGCAGGACAGGGAGCTTGCGGTGGAAAGGGACACTTTCAGAAAAATAGTTTTAAGTGCGGTTTTAATCCCCTCCCTTGCTCTGCCACTTACCGGATTTTTCTTTATCCTCCTGCCGAGGACACAGCAACCCCTGTTTAACCTGATACCTGCGGAAAAGTCAACAACCGGCTTTTCTGACAGCATATCAATAGGAGACGTATCACAGATACAGGAAAGCAACGAAACTGCCTTAAGGATAAAAACAGACCGTAAGCTAAACAGCGAAGCCTACATAAGGGCTGTAGTGCTGAACTTCTTTGACGGTAAAACTTGGAAAAGGATACGACCTGCCGGAAGGGAGGAAAAGGCTGTAAACCTGAAAGGGAGAATAAAATACACCGTCATACTTGAGCCAACAGGAAGCAGGTACCTTCCTGCCTTGGAGCTACCCCTTGGACTGGACGGCGTAAGACACAGGAAGGAAAAGGACTTTGTATTTTCCGCCGCCGAAAGGATTTACAGGCGTGTAAAGTACACAGCCATATCCTACAGCGGAGGAAAACCCTTCGTAAAGCCGGTTAACCTGCCTTTCTACACCCAACTGCCTTACGGGATAGACGAAAGGATAGTAAAGCTTGCAGAAAGCCTTAAAGGTAAAACCGTAAGGGAGACGGTAAACAAAGTGGTTTCTTACCTGAAGGAAAACTACTCCTATTCCCTTCAGGACTTGCCTGTATCGGAAGACCCCCTTTCCCAATTCCTGTTTGAGGTTAAAAAGGGAAACTGTGAGTACTTCGCCTCCGCCGGTGCCGTTTTACTACGGCTTAACGGAATACCTACACGGCTCGTGGCAGGATACAAGGGAGTGGTTTACAACAGGATTGGAGACTACTACATAGTACCCCAGAAGTACGCACACACTTGGATAGAGGTAAACATTGACGGCTACTGGGAAAGGTACGACCCGACAGCAGGCTCACCGTCCCAGATACTTTCAAAGGGAGAAAAGTCCCTTGCCGAAAGGTTAAGGCTGATAATGGACGCACTGGAGTACGCCTACATAAACTCAATAATAAACTTTGACTTCCAGAAACAGGTAAAGGTGGTAAGGTCAACCGTCTCCTTCCTGTCAGGCTTCAGGTCGCTTTTTGAATACCTGAAGTTCGCCTTCCCTTACATTGCCATAGGTTTGGCGGTTAGCATCGGCGTCGTCCTTGCGTTAAGGGAGCTTACGGAAAGCAGGAGCAGGAAGGTATTAAGGAAATTCCTTAAAAAGCTGGAGAAAAAGGGATACAAAAAGAAAGAAAACCAAGGGCTGGAGGAGTTCGTCCTGTCCATACCGGACGGGCAGGTAAGGGAAAAAGCACTCCGCTTTGTAAGAATATTTGAAAGCTACTACTACCGGGACAGGGAGATAGACAGGGCTACTTACCGTATTTTACTGGGAATTGTTAACGATATCTAAATAAAAGGTGTACCTGTTTTTACCCCTCTGTTTTGAACGGTACATTGCAAAATCG
>JAADDT010000114.1 GCA_013153765.1 Aquificota bacterium | reverse complement strand
CGAACGTGCTTACTATGGTAAAACCTGCCTTCAACCTTACCGCACTTTTTTCCCTTGAAAAGATGGAAGAGTTTTTTGACAGGTACATAGGAAAAAAAGACCTTTCCCAGCTTTACGTTCCCGTTTCCGTATGTGCGACGAACCTTAACAAAGGTGTGCCTGTTTATTTCAGCTCAGGGAACATAGGCAGGGTAGTATCCGCCTCCTGCTCTCTACCTTTCCTGTTTAAGCCGGTTGAGATAGATGGCTACCTTTACATTGACGGGGGCGTGATGGACAACCTTCCTGTTGAACCGCTCCTTAACAGGGCTGACCTGATAATAGGCTCTGAGGTAAATCCTTTAGGTGAAGAAAAAAACCTTAACAATCCTTTTAACATAATAGTCAGAAGTTTTTACCTTGCGGTACGCTCAAACGTGGAGGTAAGGAAAAAGTACTGCCACCTGTTCCTTCAACCGCCGGAGCTTGTAAGGATAGGTCTGTTTTCCACTTGGAAGATAAAGGAAGCGATAGAGATAGGCTACAGGTACGGAAAGGAAAGGCTTTTACAGTTTTTAAACGGGAACAATCCTGACCACAAAGTCTCCCCTCCTGCCTGACCTGTCCCTGTATCCTCTGTTTTTTATCCTGTACCTTACAGGTCTGCCTGTGTTTTCCGCAGGAAGGAGTAGTGTGTTCCCTTCAATGTCCTTAACCGCTATTAAACGGCTGTCCTTCAGCTTTTCACCGTTTATCCTTACTTCCGTGTATACGTCAAGCTTTTTCAGTATGTATTTACCTTTCTTGAAGGAAGGTTTTATTATCAGGTCTCCAGCCTCTCCCCTGTTTATGCCGTCGTTTCCCATGCCTTTGAGGATTATTACCTCACCTTCCGTAATGCCGGCAGGTATTTTTACCTTTTTTATCTCTGTTTTTTTAACTCTACCAATTCCACGGCAACGGGGACAGGGGTTTTTTATCTCCACACCTCTGCCGAAACAGGAAAGGCACGGTATTTCTATGAAAGCCTTTTTTATCCTCCCTTTCCCTCCACACTTATTACAGTAGGTAAGGTAGGAGTTTTCCGTTTTCCCTTCACCATTACAGGAGGGACAGTTTACCTTCCTTTTGTACCTTACTTCCTTTACAGCTCCCCTATATCCCTCCTCCACTGTAATTTTCAGCTTCAGCTTCAGGTCTTCTCCCTTTACGGGCTTTGTGTGGAAGCCTAAAAAGTCCGAAAGCAGGTCTCCTATGATGCTGGAAAGCTCTTTTTTTTCAAGTTTTTTTAAGGTAAGGTCGTACCTTCTCCTTTTTTCAGGGTCAATAAGCACGTCGTAGGCGTGTGTAAGCTGTTTGAAGTAGTCAGCCTTTTCCGGATTAAGGTCAGGGTGGTACTTTTTTGCCTTTTCCCTGAAAGCCTTTTTTATTTCTTCAGGGGAGGCGTCCCTGCTGACGCCTAAAAGGGAGTAAAAGTCCATCAGGTCGCTTCTTCTTCCTTTTCGGGAGGTACTGCCACTATGACCTTTGCAGGTCTTATGGTTTTCCCTTTAAACTTGTATCCTGTCTGCACCACTTTTATTATCTGGTTAGGCTGGTGTTCTTCAGAGACGACCTTTTCCACCGCTTCGTGCTCAAGCGGGTTAAATCCTGCAGTCGTGTCTATCTTTTCTATTCCCTGCTCCTGTAAGAACCTGTAAAGCTGGTAGTGGATCATCTGTATCCCTTTCATAAGGGCGTTTATGTCCGTCGTCGTTTTTGCACTTTCTATGGCTTTCTCAAAGTTGTCCACAATTTCCATAAATCCTTTGGCAAGCCTTAAGGCACCTTCGTCTTTAGCCTCTTCTTTCTCTTTCCGCATCCTTACCTTGTAGTCCTCAAACTCCTGCTGGACTGTCTGGTAAACCGCACTTAACTTCCTTGCCACCTCTTCCGTTTTCTGTAGCTTTTGCTTCAGTTCCTCAACCTGTTTTTCCAGCTTTTCCTTTTCCTGAAGGCATTCCTCAACGGTTATGGTTTTTTCTTCCTGTTTTTCTTCCTTCACTTCAGCCTGTTCTTCCTGTCCGCCTTCCACTTTTACTTCAATCTCTTCTTTCTTTTCTCCCATTTATTTTATCCTCCCTTATTTTTAATAATAATTTTTGCTCAAATCCTTTAATTTCAAGCTTTAAAGGAAAATTTCCTCGCCGAAGGAGGTAAGGTCTATAAACTCGTCCGCCACCTCAATAAGCTCTTTAGCCGCCGTCTGTTTGAATGCGGCTATTTCAACTTTTACTCCCTTTGTGTGTAGATACCTTACAAGGTCTGTAAAATCACCGTCTCCGCTTGCCAGTATTGCCACGTCTATCTTGTCGGCGAGTGATATGGCGTCCATAGCCATTCCCATGTCCCAGTCCGCTTTTACGGTGGTTATCAGGTCTCCGTTTTCGTCAAGCCTTTTGAATATTTTTGGCTCCTTCTCCCTTACCTGATATCCTATGTGCTTTAGTGTGGCAATAAAGCCGGACTGGTCAACGCCGTGGAGTTTTACCAGATAGGCTATGGCTCTTACCAGTATCCTGTCGTTCAAGACCTTGTACAGCACCTTTTCAAAATTCACCTTTCGGTTAAAAACGTCCCTTGCTGAGTAGTAAAGGTTCTGTATGTCCAAAAACAACGCTACACGCTGGTTCCTGTATAAGGCTCTATACTTTTCGTCCGTGTACATCTTATCTCCATAAAAGTTGTTAAATACTGCTAAAATTATATTATATGATTAAAAACAACGAAGCAGGAGGCAGACGAGATGTCAAAGACCGCCGTCAGGGCACAGAGATTTATGATGGGAACGTTGCTCCTTGTTGCAATGCTCCTGATAAACACCGGATACGACTGGGGTAAGTACATCGTTTACTTCATCATATTTATGCTTTACCTGTCCGCATTTACCGGCTTTTGTCCTTCAGATGCGGTTTTTGAAAAGCTTTTCGGTAAAAAGCAGAGTGGTTAGATGGAGTTTGTCCACGTATCGGATACACATTTAGGATACAGCCAGTACGGGCTGTCCGAAAGGGCAAACGACTTTTTTGAGGCTTTTAAGGAGGCTGTGGATTACGCCGTTGACCGTAAGGTTGACTTCGTTATCCACACGGGGGATTTTTTCCATTCTTCCCGTCCTTCAAACAGGGTGCTTATCCAAGGTATGGAGTTGGTAAAAAGGCTTAAGGAGGCGGGAATTCCTGTTTTCGTAATATCTGGAAACCACGACAGGGGCAGTCAGGTAAGGGACGTGTCTCCACTTTCCATACTACAGCCTGTAGGTCTCCATCTGGTTGACGGTGGGGTCGTTGAGTACGACGGCATATACATAGCAGGGCTTAAATACATATCAAAAGCCGGCTTGAGGCAGATAGAGTTGGACAGGCTTTTCGTTGAGTTCCTTGAGGAGACGGGGGAAGGCTTCAGAATACTTATGCTACATCAGGAGTTCCAGCCGTTTTTTCCGGAAAGCAACCTTAACCTCCATACCTTACTGCCTGAAGGGTTTGATTACGTGGGGGTTGGGCATTACCACGTTCCACAGCCACCGGCACAGATAAAAGGCTCTACGGTCGTTTATGCCGGCTCTACCGAGTTTACCGCATACAACGAGAAGGAAGACAGGCAGGGAAAGGGCTTTTACCACGTGAAAGTTAAGGACGGGAAGGTTGAGGCTGACTTTGTGCCGATAAAAAACAGGCGTCCTTTTATAAACCTGTCCGTTGAAGGGGACAGGGGGCTTGACGAACTGGTAAGCCGTATAAAGGAAAGTGTTGAAGCCTTAAACTCGGAGAAAAAGCCTGTTCTGGTGGTTAAAGGGAAAGTGAAGGAGTTGTCCTTCAGGGAGATACTGTCCGTCCTTGAGAGGGAAGGGCTTACTGACAGGCTTTTACACGTCCAGCTGAACCTTACGAGGGATGCTGGTTTGTCAGGTGAAGGGCTGGTGGTTGAGCTACAGGAGGACAGGATAAGGGAGGAGATAAGCCGTCTAATCGGTGATAAAGCTCTTTCTGAAAAGGTGCTTGAGGTTATAGACAGCCTTAAAAGTTTTGATACTGTAGAGGAGGCTAAAAAGTTCCTTAAGGAAAATCCGGAGTTGCTTGATTTTTAGGGGAGTTTGATGGAATACAGGAATTTAGGTAAAACAGGTCTGAAGGTTTCGGTAATATCCGTCGGTGCGATGACCTTTACGGAAAAAGGCTGGAGAACGGCAGGCAGTATGCCGTTTTCCGAGATAAAAAGGGTGGTGGATTACGCAGTTGATAAGGGCGTGAACCTTTTTGACACAGCTGACATATACGCATTTGGCGAGTCTGAAGAACTGCTGGGTAGGGCACTTGGGGACAGGATAAACGAGGTTATAATAGCCACTAAGGTAAGGGGGGTAATGTCTGACGATCCTAACGACAGGGGACTTTCCAGATACCACATATTCAGGTCGGTTGAAAACTCTTTAAAAAGGCTGGGCAGGGATTACATAGACCTTTATCAGGTACACTGGTGGGACAACTCAACGCCTATAGAGGAGACGGTTGATGCACTTAACGACCTTGTAAGGCAGGGAAAGGTAAGGTACGTTGGCATTTCCGATTTTGCAGGCTGGCAGATAGCAAAGTCTGTAAGCCTCCAGCGGTGTAAAGGATACGCTCCGTTCGTTTCCGCACAGATGTACTACTCACTCCTTGGAAGGGACATAGAGGCGGAAGTTGTCCCTGCCTGTAAGGATTTGGGTTTGGGAATACTGGCTTGGAGTCCTCTTGCAGGGGGCTTCCTTACGGGAAAGTACAGCAGGAACAAGCCTTTCCCTGAGGACAGCAGGTACTCCCGTATGGAAAAGCCTTTTTTACGGTTTGATATACAGAAGGCTTACTCTGTGGTTGAACAGCTGGAAAGTCTCGCATCAAAGTACGGTGCTACCGTTTCACAGGTGGCTCTTAACTGGGTAAGGTCAAAGGATTTTGTAAGCTCAATAATAGTGGGCGTAAGGTCTTTGAAACAGCTTGAGGACAATCTGGCAAGCGTGGAATGGGAGTTGTCGGAGGAGGACCTCAGGTATCTTGACGAACTTACAAGGCCGTACAGACCTTATCCACAGTGGTTCCTTGACATGTTTGCAGACCTTTAAGGTGTTTTGATGTACAGCTGGGACAGGATTTTTTCGGAGATAAAAAAGTACAGAAGGGAGCTTATTTTAGGGCATATTTTTGCCGTCCTTGCCACGCTAATAAGCATTCCCACGCCACTTTTCCTGCCGTTGCTTGTTGACGAGGTGCTTTTAAACAAGCCGGGGATTTTTGTAAAGACCTATAACTCCCTGCTGGGACAGGGAACTCCGTTCACTTACACGCTGGCGGCTCTGGTTATCGTCCTTGTTATGAGGTTTCTGTTTTTCGTTTTTAACGTGCTTCAGGCAAGGATTTTCACGCGGATATCAAAAAACATAACTTACAAAATAAGGGAAGACCTGCTTAACCACCTTAAAAAGGTATCAATGGCTGAATTTGAGACTGTGGGGAGCGGGGCAATATCCTCAAAGCTTATAACGGACGTTAACACGGTGGACGAGTTTATAGGAAAGACTGTAAGCAGGTTTATCATATCTGTCCTTACCATCGTTGGGGTAGCGGTGGTTTTAATAATGATAAACTGGAAGTTAGGACTGCTTATAGTCTTCCTCAATCCGGTTGTTATATACTTTACGACCGTGGTAGGCAGAAGGATAGGCAAACTGAAAGCTATTGAAAACAGGGCAATTGAAAAGTTTCAGGAAAAGCTGACGGAAACTTTAGAGTTGTTCTGGCAGATAAGGGCAAGCAACAGGGAGGAAAACTTCATACAGGCTGTCCTAAAGACGGCAAAGGAGGTAAGGGATAAATCCATAGCCTTCGGCTGGAAAAGTGATGCGGCCGCCAGACTTTCAATGCTCATTTTCCTTGCAG